>DASSWH010000172.1:0-2543 GCA_035705175.1 Pseudidiomarina sp. | reverse complement strand
AGAAACAGAATTGACGAAGATAAACGTGCCTTTGGCGCATGCGGAGCAAGTACTCGAACGCTTCAATATGCAACATCTTGATGATTTATTGGCAGCGATTGGCGCCGGCGATGTCAGGTTGCATCAGGTCGTGAATCAGTTACGCCCGCAATCGGCCGCTAGTGCGTCCGCCGAGCGACTCGAAAGAATGACCGCACGAGCCAAGCCAGCGGCAAAGAACGCCAAGGCCGGCAAGCAAAGTGATGTTACTGTTGAAGGTATTGGTAACCTGTTGGTTCAGTTCGCGAAATGCTGTCAGCCACTCCCTGGCGAACCCATCATGGGGTTTGTCACTCAAGGTCGGGGGGTATCGGTACACCGAGCCGATTGTGAGCAATTGGAACACACTTTAGAACAACACCCAGAACGTGGATTAGCAGTGCGTTGGAGCGCTCGAGAACGCGGCAATTATCGGGTTGATTTAAGTATAGATGCCAACGATCGAACGGGGCTGCTACATGATATTACCAGTATCTTAGCCCATGAGAAATCGGCAGTAGTGCAATTGGATTCGCAACTGGATGCGCTCAGTCAGCAGGCGCGAATTGCCCTGGGACTCATCGTCGATTCGAACGACACGTTGACCCGAATTCTTGGTCGTTTACAACAAGTGAAAGGAGTACATCGCGTTGACCGAACCAAACAATAACGTGAACAATCAACCATTCCCAGGTGTAGCTGCGCTGTTGAACGTGATGGAACAGCTACGTCATCCTGAATTTGGTTGTCCGTGGGATCTAGAGCAAACATTGACCAGTTTGATTCCCTACACGATTGAAGAAACCTATGAGGTCGCGCAAGCTCTAACCGACGGTCATTACCCGGAGATTAAAGACGAGTTGGGTGACTTGCTCTTTCAAGTCGTATTTTATACCCAACTAACGCAAGAAACGGGGCACTTCAGTTTTGATGACGTTGCGATGCAAACAGCGACTAAATTGATTCGTCGTCATCCTCATGTATTCCGCGCTGATGGCACTCCGCTGGGTGCCTCGGATGAGCGTCCGACGCAAGCACAGATAAAGGCCCGTTGGGAGACGATAAAACAAGAAGAACGTGCTGAGAAGGGGGCTAGAAATGCCGATGAGTCGACGGTCTTTGCGAATATTCCTGACCAATTGCCGAGCCTGCTGCGTGCGATCAAGTTGCAGAAACGAGCTGCAAGTGTCGGTTTTGACTGGGACACTACCCAACCCGTGATCGAAAAAATTCGCGAGGAGCTGGCGGAAGTTGAGGCGGAGATCGCGGTTGCTGATCAGCAAGCATTAGCAGGTGAGATTGGTGATTTATTGTTTGCTGTCATCAATCTTGCTCGTCATGTGCAGGTGAATCCAGATGCTGCTCTGCGCCGCACCAATCAAAAATTTCAACAACGATTCCAAGCAATTGAGCGTGCCTTGGCCGCCGAGGGGCGGTCTCCCTCAGAACTAAGTTTGGCTGCACTGGAAACCTATTGGCAAAAAGTAAAGCAAGACGAATAAACGCAGTTTTGATTGTCGGATCGGAATGGCTCCGGTATACTATTTTCCCGTCTTAAAGCAATTCCCGAATTAACCTGACGACTTAGGTCTCACATGACAACTAATTATATTTTCGTCACCGGCGGAGTAGTATCCTCGCTGGGTAAAGGTATTGCTGCAGCTTCATTGGCGGCAATTCTTGAAGCTCGTGGCCTTAAGGTTACGATCCTCAAACTGGACCCTTATATCAACGTTGACCCAGGAACCATGAGTCCGATTCAGCATGGTGAAGTTTTTGTCACCGAGGATGGTGCTGAAACCGATCTTGATCTTGGGCATTACGAGCGTTTTATTCGCACGCGGATGACGCGTAAGAATAATTTCACTGCTGGCCGCGTCTACGAAGACATTATTCGACGTGAGCGGAAAGGTGAATTTTTGGGCGCCACCATTCAGGTCATTCCGCACATTACGAACGAAATCAAACGCCGTATCGTTGATGGTGGTGATGGTTTTGATATCGCGATTGTGGAAATTGGTGGTACCGTTGGTGATATCGAGTCACAACCGTTCTTAGAGGCGATTCGACAGCTTGGAACCGAAGTCGGTCGTGATCGCACGTTATTTATGCACTTAACCCTAGTTCCGTTCCTCGGTGCTGCGGGTGAAGTGAAAACCAAACCGACCCAGCATTCAGTGAAAGAACTGCGATCGATTGGTATTCAGCCGGATATCCTGATCTGTCGTTCAGACCGCGCTTTACCCAGCAATGAGCGTTCCAAAATAGCGCTTTTTACCAACGTTGAAGAGCGTGCCGTTATTGGTCTGAAAGACGTTGATAGTATTTATAAAATCCCCGCTATTTTGAAATCACAAGGTCTCGACGAAATTGTGGTAAGTCGATTCCGATTAGACCGTCCAGAAGCAAATTTGAGTGAATGGGAACAGGTTTTATATCAGGAGTCGAATCCCAGCGGTGAAGTAACGGTTGGTTTTGTCGGCAAATATATTGAATTACCCGATGCATACAAATCTGTCAATGAA
>DASSWH010000171.1:0-5170 GCA_035705175.1 Pseudidiomarina sp. | reverse complement strand
GCTTCCCTTACACTGCTTACTTGCTGCGTAACTTAATGGGATTCGACACGAATGGCAATCTTATGGTTCAAAGCCTTACATATCATTTTTATGGTGGCTTGGTTTGCGGGTATTTTTTATTTGCCACGTCTGTTCGTTTATCATGCACAAACTGAGTCTGCTGAAGTCGATACCCAACTCAAGATCATGGAGCGGCGGCTACTCTATTTTGTGACCCCCTTCGCAATTCTCACGCTCGTTTTCGGGTTGCTGCTGATACATGCCTACGGAATGGAGTGGCTTCAAGCAAGTGGTTGGATGCATGCGAAACTCGTGTTGGTAGCCGGTTTGTATGTCTACCATGCATACTGTTTCAAACTCCTCGCTGACTTTAAACAAAATCGTAATCGACGCAGCCACAAATTCTATCGAGTATTCAACGAAGTTCCGGTACTTGCGCTATTCGCAATCATTTTACTGGCAGTGCTCAAACCGTTTTAAGCGCGCCATTGAATCTGCTAAAATATCGCTCCAGTGTTTCACTCACTGTAAGGCCTCTCTCATGAATTTTACGGGTGCGAATATTCTGTCGGTTGAACAGTTTGACCGCGATAGTATTGCCGAGATTTTTGCCACCGCCGACCGAATGCTGCCGTATGCTCGCCGGCAAAAGCGCACTCAGGTTCTCAATGGCGCCATTTTAGGGAACTTATTCTTTGAGCCATCTACCCGTACTCGGGTTAGTTTTGGCACTGCGTTTAATCTGCTCGGTGGAGAAGTACGTGAAACGACCGGGATGGAAAGCTCTGCGTTAACGAAAGGTGAATCTCTCTACGATACGGCGCGAGTACTGAGTAGTTACAGTGATGTGATTGCAATGCGCCATCCAAAATCAGGTTCTGTCGCTGAATTTGCACAAGGATCACGGGTGCCAGTTCTCAATGGTGGTGATGGCGCGAATGAGCACCCTACACAAGCCCTGCTTGACCTCTACACCATTAAAAAAGAGTTGGCCTATCACGGTCATGAGGTCGACGGTATGCATATCTGCATGATCGGAGATCTCAAGTTTGGTCGTACCGTGCACTCCCTATCTCGACTGCTGGCGATGTATAACAATATTCGCTTTACGCTGATCTCGCCACGCGAACTGGCCATGCCCGACGGTGTGTTGGACGTACTAGCCAAAGCCGGTCATCGCGTCACGGTCACCGACCAAATGAGTGGTAGTTCCGATGCCGATATCATCTACCAAACACGTATCCAGCAAGAACGTTTTACTACCCCGCAAGAGGCGGATATGTATCGGGGTAAGTTCCGTCTAAATAGCGAAATTTACACGAAACACTACAAACCAAACACGGTCATCATGCATCCGCTACCACGAGATTCTCGTGCCGAAGCGAACGAATTAGATAATGATCTGAACCAAAACCCGAATCTAGCCATATTCCGTCAAGCTGACAATGGTGTATTGATTCGGATGGCACTGTTTGCGCTCACCCTTGGTGTCGCGGATATCGTTGACCGTTACGAAACGGATGTGCCTTGGTTTAGCGACAAGCGCAACGTGTGACCCTAACCAAATAGAGGAAGTCGATGTCTCGTTCCGAAGAATTATTTGCTCAAGCCCAATTATCCATCCCTGGTGGCGTAAACTCTCCAGTCCGCGCATTTAACGGCGTGGGTGGTTCACCCATATTTATCGAAAGCGCTGATGGCGCTTATATGTTCGACGCCGATGGTAAACGCTACATCGATTACGTCGGTTCTTGGGGACCGATGATATTGGGACACAATCATGCTGCTATTCGTGAAGCAACACACAAAGCGGTTGATCGTGGTCTGAGCTTTGGTACTCCGACTTCTACAGAAATTACCATGGCGGAGAAAATCAAAAGCTTAGTGCCTTCCATCGAGAAGGTTCGTATGGTCAACAGCGGCACTGAAGCAACCATGACCGCCATTCGTTTAGCGCGTGGTTACACGGGGCGTGACAAGATATTGAAATTTGAGGGCTGTTACCACGGCCATGCTGACGCTTTATTGGTCAAAGCTGGCTCTGGTGCGCTCACATTAGGCGTTCCCAACTCACCGGGTATTCCAGAAGATTTCGCTAAACACACCCTGACCGTGACGTTCAATGATATTGAATCGGTGCGAGCTATCTTCAAAGAATTGGGTAACCAAATTGCGACGATTATAGTCGAGCCTGTCGCCGGCAATATGAACTGTATTCCACCCGTTCCCGGCTTTTTGGAAGGGCTGCGGAGCATTTGTGACGAGTACGGTAGCGTTCTTATCTTTGATGAAGTCATGACCGGCTTTCGAGTCGCACGCGGCGGTGCGCAGGAATACTACAACGTCATTCCCGATCTCACTACGCTGGGTAAAGTCATTGGTGGTGGCATGCCTGTTGGCGCGTTTGGTGGGAAGCGAGAAATTATGGATTACATTGCGCCCGTTGGACCGGTGTATCAAGCTGGTACGCTCTCGGGCAACCCGGTCGCTATGGCAGCCGGCTTCGCTGCGTTATCGCAGTTGCACAATACGAACTTATACGAAGGCTTGTATGATCGCGTCGATCGACTCGTGAATGGTCTACAGGAACGTGCTGATGCTGCTGGGATTCCATTCACAACGAATCGCGCCGGATCCATGTTTGGTTTTTTCTTTAGTGGCGATGGTCCAATTACAAGTTATCAGCAAGCAACCGAGTGCAACATGCAGCACTTTAAACATTTCTATCACAGCATGTTGAAGCAAGGTGTGTACTTAGCACCATCTGCTTTCGAAGCTGGTTTTATGTCGGCGGCACATAGTGATGCCGATATTCAAGCAACCCTAGATGCGGCTGAGAACGCATTTGCCGAGCTAAAAGCGTTATAAACAGTACTTTAGAAAGGTGGGAGCTAGAACCAACGCTCCCACCATTTTTCTTCCCGCACGGTTCCAGCACAGGTTTGCCGTTCAGGTACCGCGCGAGTGATACCGGGCAGCATCCGACCCTCAGTACAATCCGCCGGAATGAGCACACCCAACGCACGATGATAATTTTGCATTGTCAGTGCCTGCGGCAGTTTGATTTGTAAAGGCTGAATGCGGGTTTGCGCGAACACCTCTCCGACCACCGGCAGCGCACCGCTACTGCCGGTCAATTGAACCGGTTGATTATCATCCCGGCCAACCCACACGGTCACCACTTGGCGTGCATCAAAAGCAACAAACCAACTGTCTCGATAGTCATTGGTGGTGCCACTTTTTCCGGCCAACTGGTCGTTGCCGAAGCGAGCGGCTAAAGCACGTCCTGTGCCCTCATTAATGACACCCTGCAATGCATAGACGACTTGGTGGGCTGCAATGTCGCTAAAAGCCTGTTGCGGCTGCTGTGTGCCTCGGCTATATAACGTCAAGCCCGCATGGTTGGTTATCGCTTCAATAGTTCGCAGCGGTTGTTGCCGACCGTAGTTTGCCAACGTGACAAAAATTTCACTTACGGTCACAGGTGCTAACGGGACGGCTCCAAGAGTCAATGATGGATAGGCAGGAATAGGCGAGTCGACGCCGGCTGCTTGCAAGGTGTCTACCAGGCGATCGATACCGGTACTCATTCCGAGTCGGACTGCGGGCACATTGCGTGATTCAATAAAGGCATCGTACAACATCATGTTGCCTTTAAACTCTTTATCAAAGTTCTCAGGGGACCAACGCTGGTCTGCGCCGTTCGCTAAGGTAATCGGCGTGTCCTCTATAATACTGGCGAGCTCGTACGGACTGTCACCCGATAGAGCATTTACATACACAAAGGGTTTGATCAAACTGCCGACAGGCCGAAACGCTGCTACCGCTCGATTAAATCCAACCCGACGCGGATTACGATCACCGACTATTGCAGTGATGCCATAATTATTCGTATCAGCCACCACTACCGCACCCTGAAGGTTCGGATCGTCACTAACCTGACTCAATTGTGACTGCAATGCACTTTCTGCTGCACGTTGCGCGACTGGATCGAAGTAGGTAAAGATTCGCAGCCCTTGCTGTTGCCAGTCAGTAGGCAGCATTGTTTGCGTTAGCTCGTGTTTCACTACCTCTAAATAATGGGGCACGTTATCCGCAACTAAACGACCAGAACTCCCATACACCAAAGGCTGTTCTACCGCATTTTCATAAGTTGCGCGCGTAATGAGATTTTGTCCAAACATGAGCTGCAACACCATATCGCGGCGCTGCTGAGCGCGCTCCGGATAACGGCGCGGATCGTAGTAACTCGGACCTTTTATAATGGCGATGAGCAGCGCTATTTCAGCTTCATCGAGCTCTTGAACTTGCTTACCAAAGTAGAATCGACTGGCTAAACCAACGCCATGAATCGCAGATCCGCGATCTTGTCCGAAATAGACTTCATTGAGGTAAGTCTCGAGGATCTCATTTTTACTGAATCGATAATCAATAATGAGTGCCATCAGAGCTTCGTTGGCCTTACGCCACAATGTTTGCTCACGCGACAGATAGAGGTTCTTCACCAATTGCTGAGTCAGCGTACTCCCCCCCTGCACTGTGCGCATTGCGGCAAGGTTTGCCAGCGCCGCACGCCCAATCGAGGTCAGTGAAACGCCTGCATGGTGGTAGAAATCTTGGTCTTCAATCAATAACAAGGTTTCGATGAGGAGATTCGGAACCACTTCGAGCCCCACCAACAGCCGATCTTCACCACTAGCAGCGGCAATGCGACCAATAAATGGGGGCTCTAACTCGAACGTATCGAGCGGCAAATTTGCCGGGAGCCGACTCATGGCTGTGATGCCCGTCGCGTCAAAATCAATCTGCACCGCTTCAGCCATACTCGGACCGCTCGGAAAGTCGAACGGTCGCCGATAAATATGCAGCCGCTGCGAACCTCTAGCGTATTGTCCCGAGTCATCCACCTGACGCACTTTGCGATATTGAAGTTGTTGTAGTTCCAATTCGACCTGATCAATCGACAGAGGTAATCCGGGCTGTAGTTGCAAACTACGGCCATAAATAAGAGCCGGTGCTTGGTAGCGATTTTGTTGAAAGCGTTCCGTCAAAGAACTATCTAAATAAATGAGGTAAATACCCAATACTGCCGCGCCTACTAGGCTCAGCTTGAGCCCGGTGACGACAATATAGTTGAGGATACGCTTGCGAGTGCCTGCCATTACAACTG
>DASSWH010000170.1:0-6659 GCA_035705175.1 Pseudidiomarina sp. | reverse complement strand
ATTTCACAACCGGCCAGCGGCTGGCCAGTGGTGATTTTCCAGCACGGTATCACGGGTAACAAGACCAACGCATTTGGCATTATGGGTACCTTGTCAGTTGCCGGTTTTGCGACCGTAGCGATGGACCATCCATTACACGGTGACCGAGGCTTCGGCGCAATCAATGCCAGCACTGGTAGCCCAACCGCTTACATGAACCTAGGAAGTTTGCTGACTGCTCGTGATAACTTACGGCAGTCTATTTCAGACATGCTGGGCTTACGTTTGAGTCTGAATGCACAGCAAGGTGCTCCGATTGACGGCTCACGGGTATTCTTCGTAGGTCACTCGTTAGGTGGTATCACTGGTGTTGGTTTCACTGCGATGGCAAATACGCCGATGACTGGAGCCTTAGCACCAGCGTCAGGGCTATTTAAAGTCAATGCAAGTTCATTGATGGCTCCAGGCGGCAGCGTTGCAAACCTCCTGTTGGGTTCACCGTCTTTCGGTCCTGTCGTCAAGAGTCAGTTGCTGTATGCAGCGAATGCTGATTTTGCAGCAGCTGTGAATGCTGCCGCTCAGGCCGCTGGAGTTGGTCCAACAAGCCCTGCATTCCAAGGCTTACTGATTCAAGTCTACGACCAGTTCTGGGCGAGCTTAACCGATGCACAAAAAGCACAGATCAATGGCGTATTTGAGCAATTTGCTTTCGCCGCGCAGTCTGTCATCGATTCAGCGGATCCAATCAACTACGCTCGAAATATTATTGAGACTGAGAGTCCAATTCACTTAATCGAAGTTGTTGGTGGTGGTGATGTATTGCCAGACCAAGTGGTTCCAAACACGGTTCCAGGTAAACCATTGGCGGGCACTGAGCCACTCATCGCAGCTCTGCAGCTGCCTGCTGTGACGCAAACGGTCGCGAGTGTAGATGGTGAACCGGTGTCGGGCGCAGTGCGCTTTACACAAGGCGACCACGGTTCGATTGTGAGCCCAGCGGCATCATTTGCAGCAACGATCGAAATGCAAATGCAAGCGGCTGGTTGGTTCTCAACGAATGCAACCGCGATTCCGGTCACTAACACGAGTGTGATTCTGACCAACTAAAATCGTAGCAGTTACGTATACTAAAAGGGCCGCTTGTCGGCCCTTTTTTATCGCCAGTTTTGAGGCGCATAAAGATGCACCTCAACAAGGAGAAGTCGCATGGAGTTTTTAGTCGATATCGGTAGTTTTGTCCTGAAGGCAGCAATTATTGTGTTTGCTTTTGTGTTGATTGTCGGTGCTATTGCCAATGCTGCACATCGACAGAAGAAACCCAAAGGTGAATTGCATCTTGAGATGCTGTCCGATGATTTACGTGAAAGCGCCCAATCACTTAAGCTTGAGATGCTCGATAAGAAGGAACGCAAGAAGCTAGCCAAGACCTTAAAACAGTCGGCTAAAGCCACGAAGCGAAAAGAGCGAAAGCGTATTTTTGTGATTGATTTTAATGGCAGTATGGATGCCAAAGAGGTCGATTCTTTGCGCCGGGAGGTCAATGCGGTTGTCAGTATTGCAGAGCCTAACGATCAAGTTCTGGTCCGGTTAGAAAGTGGTGGTGGTGTGGTGCATGGGTATGGACTGGGTGCCGCGCAATTGCAACGTTTGCGTGATGCCGATCTGGAAGTGATTGTCAGTGTCGACAAAATAGCGGCGAGTGGCGGTTACATGATGGCTGCTGTTGCCAACCATATTCAAGCAGCACCTTTTGCGATTATTGGTTCTATCGGCGTTTTAGCACAGTTACCGAACTTTCACCGTTGGTTGAAGAAACACGATATTGATTATGAACAGGTCACCGCAGGTGAATACAAGCGCACCTTGACCTTGTTTGGTAAAAACACCGATGAAGGACGCGAAAAATTTAAGGCAGATATTGAAAATATTCATGAACAGTTTAAAGCTCATATCGCTCGATATCGGCCTGAACTTGATATTGATAAAGTCGCTACGGGTGAGTACTGGACTGCCCAGCAAGCACGCGATCTGGGCCTTGTAGATAGTCTTACGACCAGCGATGCTTGGCTACTCGATCGCGTAGAATCCAATGAAATTGTACAAATTAGATACCAACAAAAGAAACCCATTGGCGAACGTATTGGTCGAAATGTTAGTAGTGGTTTGGCACAACTACGCAATTTTATGGGTACTAATCACTGGTCATAATACGATATTGAATGGTAGTTAGAGGGTATGATGATGTCGAATAACGATGAATTTGAGTTGTTTCGTCGTGAAATGACGGATGTAACACCACTTACGAGCGATGATGTGGCCGATATCCGGACCGCGTTTACGCCAACGTTGGCGCAACTCGAACGACGTAAAGCTGCAGAGCAACAATTAGCGGATGACGTTAACTTTCTATCCACTGAATATGTTGATTTGGTGGAACCAGATGATCTGATTGAATTTCGGCGGGATGGTGTCCAACATGGTGTGTATAAGCGTTTACGCCTAGGCCAGTACACCATTGAGGCTAGTCTGAACTTACATGAGCATAGTCTACGTCAGGCGCGGGTGGCCCTGTTTGAGTTTATTCAAGATTGTCATCGTACCGGTATTCGTTCAGCGTTGATCATCCATGGGATGGGCAAGCATAGTAAACCACATCCAGCATTAATAAAAAGTTACGTAAATAAATGGCTGCGTGAGCTGGAGCCCGTCATGGCGTTTCATAGTGCTCAACGCCATCATGGTGGTCGTGGCGCTCTCTATTTAATGCTACGCAAAAATGCGGAGCAGAAACTTCTCAACCGTGAGCGCCATCAAAAGCGCTAGGATTCGTTATGAAAATTTTTCACACTCTACTCATTATGTGTTCTTTACTGTCGTTCTCACCCAGCTATGCCGATGAGACACTATCTGAGCGGGTAGGGGAGATACTGCAGAAACAAACCGCTCAACATTTGCAGAGCGATTTGTCATTCAGCCGCTTTGAACTGATTACATTGACGGGTGAACTGTTGATAGATGACTTTGCCTTAGCCACTCGAGTCGAGGCTCTCGATGCTGGTTTAAACCAAGTGTTGCGGGCAGATACTGTGCGGCTTGAGGGCGACTGGTTGGGGCCTCAACAGCAAAATTTGGTGGTTGACAAATTGCATGCACAAGGCGCGCAATTGACCTTAGCCTATTATGGTGAGGGACAATCGAATGTGCATTATTTGATTGATGCACTGCAGCAGACGCAAGGTCGGTATCAGGCGGCAGAACAGTTTCTATGGCAGGTTGATAAGATTGTACTAAACGATGTGGTAGTCAATCTATTTGACCACGGTTTGCCGCTGGTCAGCGCTCGAATTGCGGTGCTTGAATTACCGGCATTACGCTCTGATGAGAGTGCGAATGACTATATCGCCAAATTATTGCCGCCGATATTGGATCAGATTCAACAACAAATTCGGGCTGGCGACGTTGCAGCGGTTGTCGATACCCCGCGCCTATTTCGATTACTCTGGCGCGAGGCAATCATCGAGCTATAAAGGTTAACTGAGTTCGCGCTGTTGGTCTGCGTTGGCGTCATTGTAGACAGCTTCATCAAGTTCATCTTCGCTTTTGGCGATAATGACCGAAACCATCGCATCACCGGTAACGTTTACCGCCGTGCGGGTCATATCCAACAGGCGGTCGACGCCAATAATCAAGCCAATACCCTCAACTGGCAGGCCAACTTGCCCCAGCACCATGGCCAGCATAATGAGGCCGACACCAGGTACCCCAGCCGTGCCTACCGACGCTAAGGTAGCTGTAAGCACGACCATCAAGTAATCGGCAATGCTGAGATCGACCATATAGACCTGTGCGATAAACACGGTCGCAACACCTTGCATGATCGCCGTACCATCCATGTTGATGGTTGCGCCTAAGGGAACTGTAAAAGAACCGACAGAATTGCTCACACCAAGACGTTTGGTCACTGTTTCGAGCGTAATCGGCATGGTCGCATTACTACTGGCGGTGCTAAAACCAAAAATTTGAACTTCACGAAGTTTCTTCATGAAGATTAGCGGATTCATCTTGCTCACAGATTTGAGAATAATTGGATAAGACACCAAACCATGGAATAACAGCACCGCAAGAACCAGCAGGAAGTATTTGCCGAGATTAAGAATCGCTCCGAACTCAGTTTCGGTGAATAACTTGGCCATCAGCGCAAAGACACCGTAGGGAGCCAGATTCATCAAAATCAGGACGAGCTTCATGATGACTTCGTTTAAATCTTCAAAGAAGCTCTTCAGGCGCTCACCCGGCTTGCCAACCAATGCCATGGCAATACCGAATAAGAGTGCGAAGACAATGATTTGCAGCATATTACCAGAGGCCATAGCTTCAATGGGATTGGTCGGGAATAGGTCGATAATCACTTGTGCTAAGCTGGGTGCTTCGGTTGGTTCAAACACGGCGTCGGTTTCTAAAGCGAGCCCGGTGCCGGGTTGGACAATGACTGCTGCAGCGATAGCTAACGAAATTGCCAATGCGGTCGTGACCAAATAGAGACCTACGGCTTTACCACCTAAACGCCCTAACTTACTTGGGTCACTCAACGAGCACGTTCCAAGAACTAGTGAGACAAAGACTAACGGCACGACTAACATTTGCAGTGACGCGATAAAAATTTTACCAACGACATTGAAAAGGCCGTTCGTTAGATAACTATCGACAAAGCTGCTCTCTGGAGCGATTAGCTTCAATAGCACACCGAGCGCGATACCAGCGAACATGCCAATCACAATGCGAGTTGTTAATCCCATCTTTTTCTTATTTTCGGTCATAACGGAACCTGTTGAGTCATACAAAAAGGAATCGCAACAGCCTAGCAGATAATCAGGCGGAGCCAAAGCACTACTCGCTCAATGGGCGGCTCCATGGGTCGGTCATCTGTTTGTCATCCGCATGCCATGGAATTGCAATCAATCATGCTTACGCTTTAGCTTTGCACAGGAGCTGAGCGATGATTCACGTTGATCAAGTACTACGTCAAAACTTGCCCAAAGTACACGATAACCCATGGCTACAGAAACCTGCGTTGTGGCTCTTGCGTGGTTTGTTACATGAACGCGACATTCAATCTTTTGGTGAGCATTACCCGCATGTCCGGGGCTTAGAATTTGTCGAGCAAGTACTGGATTATTTTCAGTTCACCTACACCGTCCGCGATAGCGAGCTTGATAATATTCCGCGCGAGGGGCGCGTCGTCATTGTGGCAAATCACCCGATTGGCTCCCTTGATGGTTTGGCCTTACTAAAGCTGATTAGCGACGTCCGCAGGGACGTCAAGGTACTTGCAAACGACCTGTTACAGGCTGTTGAGCCGCTTACTGATCTATTGGTTCCTGTACCTGTGTTTCAGAGACGCACTGAGCGAGAGCCGCTAAAACGACTGTATCAGCATTTGGAAAATGAAGGCGCGCTCATTGTATTCCCGGCAGGCGAAGTATCTCGCTTGAGACCTGCTGGGGTTCGCGATGGGCATTGGCAGACAGGATTCTTGCGAATCGCCGAGCGGACTCAGTCCCCACTGTTGCCGATTTATGTGAAAGCGCATAACTCGGCCTGGTTTTATGGCGCCTCGATGCTTTATAAACCGTTGGCGACAGCATTATTAGTGCAAGAAATGTTTCGCCAACAAGCTGGCCATTTACAGTTTCGAATTGGAGAAATGATTCCATGGTCGGCGTTACGACAAGATCCTGCTCCCTTACCTGAGCGAGTGCGCCGAATTCGTAAACATCTGTACCGAATTGGGGCTAATAAATCGGGACTCTTACCGACACAAAGACCGATCGCGCGTGCAGAACAACGGCAGCAACTCAAGCGCGAGATTGAAGCATGTGAATGCTTAGGTGAAACGGCCGATGGTAAGTCTATTTATCGCTATCGCTATCAGGGCAATTCAGCCGTATTGCGCGAAATTGGGCGCCTACGAGAAATTGCATTTCGCGCGGTCGGTGAGGGTACAGGCCAGCGTCGTGACGTCGACAATTTCGATACATGGTATGATCAACTGATCTTGTGGGATGCCAACGAGTTAGAAATCGCTGGAGCCTATCGATTGGTGGATACGCGCGAAGTCATTCAACGACGCGGAATTGAAGGACTCTATACCCATACATTGTTCGAATATAAGGCTGCGATGCAGCCCTATTTTCAAGCAGGATTGGAGCTCGGGCGTAGCTTTGTACAACCCAAGTACTGGGGCATGCGCAGTCTTGACTATTTATGGCAAGGCATTGGTGCGTTACTCCGCGCGAATCCGCAGTATCGCTACTTGTTTGGTGCAGTCACGATGAGCGCTGCACTGCCGACGTTAGCGAAGGATGCTCTCGTACAATTTTTTAGTGAGCATTTCCCTGATGCGGAAGGACTTGCAGAATGTCGCACACCTTATCACCCCACAGCACGGCCATTGCCTGCGGCTTCGAATGATTATGCGGCTGACTTTGCGTTACTGAAGCACAGCCTCGCGCATCAGGGAGCCGCGGTTCCGACCTTGTATAAACAGTATGCTGACTTATGTGAAGCTGGTGGTGTGCGCTTTCTTGGATTTAATGTGGATGAGAACTTTGCAAACGCGATTGATGGCTTGGTCATGGTGGATTTAGCGCAACTGAAGTCGCAAAAGGCAAAACGATATC
>DASSWH010000169.1:0-3067 GCA_035705175.1 Pseudidiomarina sp. | reverse complement strand
TGCCCCTGCACTTCGGGGTAATCCAGCGTGCAACGTTGCCTGACGCGCAGGTGCTTGACCTAAGCCAGCCGGTAATACATTACCCATGATCACTTCTTGCACCGCATTCGGCTCCAGACCACTCTCGGCAACCGCTGCTCGGATAGCCGCAGCGCCCAGCATTGGGGCACTCACCGCACTCAAACTACCCTGAAAACCACCCATAGGGGTGCGCTTCGCAGCGACAATGACAATTGCATCAGAACCAGACATATCTACTCCTCAAAGACGGTGAACAGTGAATGGTGAATGGTGAACAGTGAATAGAAAACAGAAAAGACAAAAACAAAAGATCAAAAATTAGGAATAGCTTTTTGGTCTTTGTGGTTCACTGTTCACTATCTACTAGTTACTATCCCTTTCACATGACCTTTACGTTAACGTCAACTTCGATTAAGCTTACCTCTTCTATTGGCCAGATTGCAAGCGCACATGAGCACACCAACTACATACAGCATCGGCGAATTAGCTCGGGAGTTCGATATTACGACTCGGAGCATTCGTTTCTATGAAGATCAAGGCTTATTAACCCCCAGTCGGCAGGGGCAGACTCGACTGTATACCAATAAAGATCGAGTTCGTTTAAAGCTTATCTTGCGTGGTAAGCGATTGGGCTTTTCACTCGCTGAAACCAAAAATCTGTTTGATCTGTACGACATGGAAAACAGTAGTGTTCGGCAATTACATACCGTTTTGGAGCTGATTGACGATAAAAAGCTTTCTTTACGTCAACAGCTCGAAGACATCAAAGTTTTATTGGTCGAGTTAGGGAATCTGGAAGAACGTTGCCGTGACGAACTGGCAGAGTTACAGCATACCCCGACCCCATCTGCAGTTATCCAGGAGAAGTTATGATCAGCCAGTACAGTGTATTTAATTTCGGTTTAGGTGAGACCGCCGACATGATTCGCGAATCAGTGAACGCTTTTGCTCGTGAGGAGATCGCCCCGCGCGCGGCGCAAATCGATCATGACAATGAATTTCCAGCAGATTTATGGCGTAAATTTGGTGAACTTGGACTCCTCGGTATTACCGTTGATGAAGCCTACGGTGGTTCTGGTTTAGGCTACCTTGAGCATGTCATCGCGATGGAAGAAATTAGTCGAGCATCCGCCTCAGTTGGCTTAAGCTATGGTGCGCACTCAAATTTATGCGTCAATCAGATTGCTCGCAACGGCAACGAAGAGCAGAAGCAAAAGTATCTCCCGAAATTGTGCTCAGGTGAACACGTTGGCGCCCTAGCTATGAGTGAACCGAATGCGGGTTCTGACGTGGTGAGTATGAAATTGCGGGCAGAACTCGATGGTGATCACTATATTCTGAATGGCAACAAAATGTGGATTACCAATGGCCCAGATGCTGATGTTTTGGTGGTCTACGCGAAAACCAACGTTGAGAAAAATTCGCGCGGCATTACCGCGTTCATTATCGAAAAAGACTTTCCCGGTTTCAGCACTGCACAGAAATTAGACAAATTAGGCATGCGCGGGTCTAACACCTGTGAACTGGTGTTTGATAATTGCCGTGTGCCACGCGAAAACATTCTGGGTGAACTCGACAATGGCGTCGAAGTGCTGATGAGTGGTTTAGACTATGAGCGTGCCGTGCTCGCCGCTGGTCCGTTAGGTATTATGCAGGCTTGCTTGGATGTCTGTGTACCTTATGTGCATGACCGCAAGCAATTCGGTAAAGCTATCGGTGAATTTCAGCTGGTGCAAGGAAAGTTAGCGGACATGTACACGCGGACAAACGCTGCACGGTCTTATGTATACGCGGTTGCACAATCTTGCGATCGCGGTGAAACTACTCGCAAAGACGCAGCAGGAGCGATTCTTTATTCTGCGGAACTTGCGACTCAGTTAGCACTGGATGCTATTCAGTTACTGGGTGGTAACGGCTATATCAACGAGTACTCTACTGGACGCTTGTTGCGCGATGCCAAACTGTATGAAATTGGCGCCGGTACGTCAGAAATTCGCCGTATGTTGATCGGCCGCGAACTGTTTAGCGAATCAGCCTAATCAAGGAGTCACGTGTGACCGTATTATCCAGTGCAGTCAATCCGAAAGACCCAACTTATTCAGCCAATGCAGAAGCGATGCAAAAAGTTGTCGCTGATTTGCAAGCAAAGGTGCATGCAATTAAGCAAGGTGGCGGGCCTAAATATCAAGAGCGTCATTTGGCGCGCGGCAAGTTATTGGCTCGGCAACGCATCGAAAAGCTGATAGACAGTGGTTCACCTTTTCTTGAAATCGGCCAGTTTGCCGCTTGGGAATGTTATGACGACTACGTACCTGCAGCAGGTGTTGTGGCTGGTATTGGTCAAGTCGAGGGCGTGCAATGCATGATCGTCGCCAATGACGCCACAGTGAAAGGTGGAACCTACTACCCACTCACGGTCAAAAAACATCTCCGTGCGCAAGAAATTGCTGAACGCTGTCATTTGCCGTGCATTTATCTAGTCGACTCAGGCGGTGCTAACCTGCCCCGCCAAGACGAAGTATTCCCAGACCGTGATCACTTTGGTCGGATCTTCTTTAACCAAGCACGGATGTCCGCACTCGGTATTCCTCAAATCGCAGTCGTTATGGGCTTGTGTACCGCCGGTGGTGCTTATGTGCCGGCCATGGCTGACGAAAGTATTATTGTCAAAGAGCAAGGAACCATCTTCCTCGCTGGCCCACCCTTAGTCAAAGCGGCTACCGGTGAAGAAGTGAGTGCCGAAGAACTCGGTGGTGCGGATGTACACACGCGGGTGTCTGGTGTTGCTGACCATTTTGCACAAAACGATGAACACGCGCTGGCATTAGCACGTCGCTCGGTTGCACGATTAAACTTCAAACCAGCGCATCCAGTGCCACAACATACGGTCGAAGAGCCACTGTACGATGCAGCAGAGATCTACGGCATTGTCGGGACCGATTTGCGTAAACCTTATGATGTACGTGAGGTAATTGCACGCATTGTTGACGGCTCCAATTTTGACGAGTTTAAACAAAATTACGGCAATACCTTGGTGACTGGTTTT
>DASSWH010000168.1:0-8350 GCA_035705175.1 Pseudidiomarina sp. | reverse complement strand
CCGCTTCAGCTTTGGTCATGCTGATCGAGCTGAGGAGTTCCTCTTCCTTGCGCACGACGCGCATACCACGACCACCGCCACCACCGGCTGCTTTAACGATAATCGGATAGCCAATACGTTTGGCTATTTTCTTATTCTTCTCATCATCGTCATCCAGTTCACCACCAGAGCCAGGCACACAAGGAACACCTGCCTTTTTCATCGCTTCAATGGCTGAGACCTTATCGCCCATCAACCGAATAACATCGGCGGTTGGACCGACAAAAATAAAGCCGGAGTTCTCCACTTGCTCGGCAAAATCGGCATTTTCGGCCAAAAAACCGTAACCAGGGTGAATCGCCGCTGCATCGGTAATTTCTGCCGCGCTAATAATGCGAGGTATATTGAGATAACTATCCGTTGCTGGCGCATTGCCGATACAAATCGACTCATCTGCAGTAACACGTGTTTTAAATTTCTATCAACCGTCGAATGCACCGCAACTGTTTTGATGCCCAGTTCTTTACACGCTCGTAGAACGCGTAATGCGATTTCACCGCGGTTGGCAATGACAACCTTATCTAACATGATAATGTCCTGATCGCGTGGGTTTATTCGATGATAAACAGGGGTTGGTCAAATTCGACCGGTTCGCCGTTTTCAACCATGATTTGCTTCACGACGCCGCCTTTATCGGCCTCGATTTGATTCATCATCTTCATCGCTTCAACAATACACAAGGTATCGCCAACTTTGACTTGCTGACCAACGGTCACGAAGTCGGGTGAGCCAGGTGCTGGCGCTGCATAAAAGGTACCAACCATAGGCGAGCGCATCACGTGACCACTGATTTCTGGTTCCGCAGCTGGCGCACTCGCTGCCGGAGCTGGTGCAGGTGCTGCTGCGGGAGCTGGCTGTGGTGCTGGCATTTGGTAGTGCATCGGCATGGCTTGCTGTGCACTTGAGCCTCGATGAATGCGGACTGATTCTTCACCTTCAGTGATTTCCAGTTCGGCAATACCAGACTCTTCAACGAGTTCGATCAACTTTTTAATTTTACGAATATCCATGATCTTGTGTGACCCCAGTGTTGAGATTAATCGTGTAATTGTTGCTGCGCAGCAGTCAGCGCCAATTCATAACCTTGAGCGCCCAAGCCACAAATGACTCCAACGGCTATGTCAGCTAGGTAAGAATGACGACGGAAAGCTTCGCGAGCGTGAATATTGGATAGGTGTACTTCAATAAACGGAATCGCGACGCCGGCAAGGGCGTCTCGCAGTGCAATGCTGGTGTGCGTGTAGGCACCCGGATTGATGACAATGAAGTCGACACCTTGTTGCTTTGCCTCGTGAACCCATTCAATCAATTGATGTTCAGCATTGCTTTGGCGACAGCTGAGCTCCAGGCCCATCTGCTGAGCTTGTTGTTGCAGCTTCGCTTCAATCGATGCGAGCGTCGCAGAACCATAGACTTCTGGTTCACGGGTTCCCAATAGGTTTAGGTTTGGCCCATTGAGCAACAGAATTCGATGTTTTTTCGGCGTAGTTGACGTCATTATGCTGCGATCTTCTTCGAAAATTTCGATTACGTTGCAAACTGCTTATTTAGTGTCCGCTTTAGGCACTTAGTTCACAGGTGATTTTTCATTATAGTGAAAAATCGCAGTTACGCAGCAAAATACTGGTCTTATCAGCGCTTTTCGCAGCAATTTTCGATGTGCTGTAGAAAATCATCGGCGGGCATAAAGCCTGTGACGCGCGATCCCGGAATTTCCTCACCATCATAAAAGAATAAGATAGTGGGTAGGCCGAGTACGCGATACTTCTGCCAAATTGCTTGGTTGGTCGCATTGTTGGCGGTGACATCGGCTTGCAAGATGCGCATCTGATCAAAAGCGACTTGCACGTCCTCATCACCGAAGGTTTCGCGTTCAAACTCTTTACAGGCAACACACCAGTCCGCATACAAATCGAGCATCACAACCTGATCGCCGGCAGAGGCGAGCTCAGCTTCAATACTGGCTACGGAATCAACCGCAACAAAATCGGCTTGATGGTAGGTAGTCGGCCAAAAATAGTGTTGTAAAGCAATTCCAAGCACAATCCAGATGATAGCGAAGACATGTGCTGCATTGCGTTTGAGTTCGCGGTAACCACTGACAATGAGATAGATAGCCGCCACATTAATAAAAGCTACCCACAACCAACCAGCCACTTCATAGCTCAGTAGGCGTTCGACAAACAGCAGGGCAACACCCAACAAGATAACACCAAAGATCCGTTTAATAGTGTTCATCCAAGCACCGGCTTTCGGCAACAGTTTGCCGCCTGACACGCCAAAGATAATCAGCGGAATGCCCATACCGATGCTGAGCGCATAGAGAACTGCGCCACCTATGGTGATATCACCGGTTTGAGCAATGAAGAGTAAAATGCCCGACAGTGGTGCCGTGGTGCAGGGTGAGGCAATCAACCCTGAGAGTGCGCCCATAGTGAATACACTGCGATGCGCACCACCACGTTGTTGTTGACTGACCTCATTTAATTTTTGCTGCCAGCGCTGCGGCAACTGCAAGGTGTAAGCACCCAACATACTGAGTGCCAGCACGACAAACAGAAGTGCTAATCCGATCAAAATGACGGGGTGTTGCAGCATCGCCTGATACTTCAGGCCAGCTAACGCAACAATGACACCGAGTATGGAGTAGGTAATCGCCATGCCTTGTACGTAGGCAAACGACAGCGTAAACGCGCGCCGAGTGGGCAAGGTCTGCTTATGTTGACCTGATCCCATAATAATGGCCGAAATAATCGGATACATGGGCAACACACAGGGCGTAAACGCTAACCCAATACCCAGCACCAGAAAAATACCCAATGACAGCCATAGAGGCTGTGCCGCGAGATCAAAAATATCGTCGGTTTGGCTATTTGCGACTATTTCTTCGAAGCTAATGGCGGTCGAGCCATCCCCGCTGACAGCGCTAAGATAAATGGTTTTAGTGGTTGGTGGGTAACACAACCCAGCATCAGCACAGCCTTGATAGGATACGGTAAAAGGCTGGTCAGCTGCAGCGGAATGCACTACATACGTGATGCTCACGGCATCGCGATACACAATCGACTCGCCGAAAAATTCATCGGTATGGCTCTCTCCCTCGGGGTAAACGGGAACTTCAGCTAACTCGACTGACGGATCGGGAGCGAATCGATGCTGATATAAATAGTAGCCATCGGCCACCGTCCAGGTGAAGGTGATGACAGCTCCATTTTGGCGATAATCGAATTGAAAGGCTTGGTCAACGGGTAAGAATTGCTCTTGTGCAAAGGGGTCGTCACCGGCGCCAAAATCTTGCGCCTTCGCATCGCTTGTGAACAACTGGCCAGCAACGATTAGCGCGAGCGCAACGAACGTACTGCGTAATACCGTTCCGAGCATCATGTCTTAACCTTCCTGAGTGACTTTTTCTAACCAAGCTAAATAAGCAGAACTTCCCTCACTGATGGGAATGGCAATGAGTTCTGGAACTTCATAGGGATGCGCTTCTTGCACTAAAGCAAACAAGGACACGATGTGACCTTCTGTAGTCTTAATCGCAAGTGTGACTTCTTCGTCACTGTGAATGTGATTTTCCCACCAATACATAGACGTGCTCGGTGCAGAAATGTTCACACAGGCAGCTAACTTGGCACGTAATGCCTTTTCAGCAAGTGCTTTAGCGGTATTTTTGTCTGGACAACTACACAAAACCAGGCGGAATTCATTTGTTGTATCGTGAGCTTGAGTCATTGGGACCCTCGTCGAAGCCAGAAACTAATAAGGTGTCTTCACTGCGTCGCACCAGTATACGTAATTCAGAAAAAATTTTTACTGAAAAACCTTGTGTTCGCAAAAATGCCCCCCATAACTGTGGCACTAATCTTTTAACTGCTCGAAAGAGCGCTGTTATCAACCCACAACTTAGGTGTAGGAGTTATCAAACATGAAACTTCGTCCTTTACATGATCGCGTGATCATTAAACGTTCGGAAGCAGAAACCAAATCTGCGGGCGGCATTGTGCTGACCGGTTCAGCCGCTGAAAAGTCGACGCGTGGTGAGGTTATTGCCGTGGGCAATGGCCGTATCCTAGAAAACGGCGACGTCAAAGCATTAGACGTGAAAGTCGGCGATTCTGTGCTGTTTAACGAAAGCTACGGCGTGAAGACACAAAAGATCGACGGTGAGGAATATCTCATCATGAGCGAGTCGGACATCTTGGCTATTGTTGAAGGCTAAGTTTGGATCTCGATTAGGTCGTCAACGAATTGATAGAGGAAAAGAATCATGGCAGCTAAAGAAGTAAAATTTGGTAATACCGCACGTCAAAAGATGCTCAAGGGCGTCAACGTATTGGCTGATGCGGTTAAAGTTACCTTAGGTCCAAAAGGCCGGAACGTTATTCTTGATAAATCATTTGGCGCACCAGTCATTACTAAAGACGGTGTTTCGGTTGCCAAAGAAATCGAGCTTGAGGACAAGTTCGAAAACATGGGCGCTCAGATGGTGAAAGAAGTGGCGTCCAAAGCAAACGATGAAGCCGGTGATGGCACGACTACTGCAACTGTATTGGCGCAGTCTATCGTGAATGAAGGCTTGAAAGCCGTCGCTGCGGGTATGAACCCAATGGATTTGAAACGCGGTATCGATAAAGCAGTTATTTCAGCCGTTGAAGAACTGAAGAAACTGTCCAAACCATGTGACAACACCAAAGCGATTGCTCAAGTTGGTACTATCTCTGCCAACTCAGATACCACAATCGGTGAAATCATTGCCAAAGCAATGGAGAAAGTGGGTCAAGAAGGCGTAATCACCGTTGAAGAAGGTCAAGCGCTGCAAGATGAACTTGATGTTGTCGAGGGTATGCAGTTCGATCGTGGTTATTTATCTCCATACTTCATCAACAACCAAGAAAGTGGCTCCGTTGAGCTCGAAAGTCCGTTCATTTTGTTGGTGGATAAGAAAATCAGCAACATCCGCGAATTGTTACCAGTTTTGGAAGGCGTCGCGAAGTCAGGCAAACCTTTGTTGATCATCGCTGAAGATATCGAAGGCGAAGCCTTAGCAACTTTAGTTGTGAACAACATGCGCGGCATCGTCAAAGTCGCTGGTGTGAAAGCGCCTGGTTTCGGTGACCGTCGTAAAGCAATGTTGCAAGATATCGCAGCTCTGACCGGTGGTACGGTGATTTCTGAAGAAATCGGTATGGAACTGGACAAAGCGCAGTTAGAGGACCTCGGCACTGCGAAGCGCGTTGTGATCACCAAAGACAACACCACGATTGTGGATGGCAACGGTGAAGAAGCCGCTATCGAAGGCCGCGTTGCGCAAATTCGTCAGCAAATTGAAGACACGACGTCTGACTACGACCGTGAGAAGCTGCAAGAGCGTTTGGCTAAATTAGCTGGCGGCGTAGCAGTGATCAAAGTCGGTGCTGCAACTGAAATGGAAATGAAAGAGAAAAAAGCCCGTGTTGAAGACGCATTGCACGCAACCCGTGCTGCGGTTCAAGAAGGCGTGGTTCCTGGTGGTGGCGTCGCATTGGTGCGTGCAGCGAGCAAGTTAGCTGATCTCCGCGGTGACAACGAAGACCAGAACGTCGGTATCAAGTTAGCGTTACGTGCAATGGAAGCACCATTGCGTCAAATCGCAATGAACGCAGGCGCTGAAGCTTCAGTGGTCGCGAACAACGTGAAAAATGGCGAAGGTAATTACGGTTACAACGCCGGCAACGACACCTATGGTGACATGCTCGAGATGGGTATCTTGGATCCAACCAAGGTCACTCGTTCAGCGTTGCAGTTCGCCTCATCAATCGCGTCATTGATGATCACCACTGAAGCCATGATCGCTGAAATCCCAAAAGATGAACCAGCCGCACCAGATATGGGCGGTATGGGTGGCATGGGCGGCATGATGTAAGCCGTGTCATGTAGGTTTAAAAGGGCGACTTTCGAGTCGCCCTTTTTATTACCCAAAATAAGTTAAAGCCATGCAAAGAACTGTCACATTTGTAGCAAATGATGCATCTTTACTCATGAACGCTACCCAAGGAGGTACACAATGAAACAGATGACAACATTAGCAACGGCAATTTCTCTGGCACTGATAAGTTCGACTGCGCTAGCAGCGACCGCCAAAGTGGAATTTAAAAATCCAGATGATTACCGTGATATTGAAGCAGTCAATGAACGGCAGTCGTCGTTCCAAGAGCAATTATTTGCAGGGCTGACTGAACACTTTGAAATGTTAGCGGCAAAATTGCCTGAAGGTAACACGCTGTCAATTACGGTCACTGATCTAGATATTACAGGTCGGGTTGAACCGACTTACGGTCAGGGCGGTGCAGCTTACATGCGAATCGTTGATCGCATCGACTATCCGCGTATTGAATTCAACTATCAGTACTCCGATAGCTCTGGTGCAGTTCTAAGCGAAGAGTCAGTCAATTTGCGTGACTTGGGTGCTCATCAAACCATGCGCGCAGCCAAAGAGAGTGGCCGTGACGAGTTGTACTACGAAAAAGAGCTGCTAAATGATTGGTTTAGAGATACGTTCGAACGAACCAATTAATTCATAGCTATAACGGCGTCTTGCTGGGCTCGCCGGCTATTTCTCGAACCAACTTAGGTACGAGGAAGCCGGGTAAACGAGCTCGCAATTCAGCCTCAATCAAGCGGGCGCGGTCATCGTGAATAGCGAAATGGCTGGCGCCCGCTACTTTATCCAGTTGATGTAAATAGTACGGCATAATCCGCGCATCAAATAATGCTTCGCTCAGCGCAGCCAGCGTCGAACTCGAATCGTTCACACCTTTCAATAGCACACTCTGATTTAGTAAGGTGATGCCATACTCGGCCCACCGTTCCGTGCCCTGTTGTAGCGCTGTCGAGACCTCGCGTGGGTGATTGGCGTGCAGTACCAGAACCGTTTGCAGGCGACTGCGCTGCAGACGCTCAGCGAGTGTGACGGTAAGGCGACTTGGAATGACTACGGGCAGACGGCTGTGAATACGCACTCGCTTGAGCTGTGGCAAGGCTTCTAATTCTGTTAGCAGTCGATCGAGTTGTTGGTCGGTGGCCAACAATGGGTCGCCTCCGCTTAGAATCACTTCATTAATGGCGGGATCTTTCTCGATATACTCCAGCAAGTGCTTTCGTTCATTCGGACCAAAATGGTGGTCATCGTACGGGAAGTGACGGCGAAAGCAGTACCGACAATTGATTGCACAACCACCGCGTAAAATAACCAAAACCCGCGATTGATATTTATGCAGGAGCGCGTTGGTCGACCCTTGCTCAGCCAAGGGGTCGGTTACAAAGTCTGCTGCTTCAAGAAACTCTTCTGCTTGCGGCAGTACTTGGAGTAATAAAGGGTCGGTGCGATCACCAATTTGCATTAAACTGATAAAGTGACGGGGTACTCGCAATGGGAACAGACGACGCGCCTCAATATCATCGGTACCTAGTTGCTCTGTTAGCTTGAGTAGGCTGGCTAATTCGAGCGGATCGGTGACCGCTTGGGCAAGTTCTTGCTGCCACTGCGGTCGAATGGAGATGCTGGCGGAGGTAGTCACGGGCTTCCTTTTACGACATCAGTATCGAAAATTCTTTCGGTTCGGCAGTGATTTTACCTGAAAATTACGGCGCTTTGGTTTATTATTGCGCGCGAAATCGCTTATTTGAAAGCAGACGAGGAAGCTATGGCGAATTACAGTACCAATGAATTTAAAGCCGGCCTAAAAATTATGCAGGACGGCGAGCCTTGCAACATTCTCGAAAACGAGATGGTCAAGCCAGGCAAAGGACAAGCTTTTAACCGTGTTCGCATTCGGAAACTGATCAGTGGCAAAGTGGTCGAGAAAACCTTTAAGTCAGGTGATAGTGTCGAAGGCGCAGATGTCATCGATGTCGACTTAGCTTACTTATATAATGACGGTGAATTTTGGCATTTCATGAACAACGAGACCTTTGAGCAAATCGCGGCCGATGCGAAAGCTGTGGGCGATATGACCAAATGGTTAGTCGAGCAAGATATCTGCACGCTCACGTTGTGGAACGGCAACCCGATTGCGGTGACTCCGCCAAACTTTGTCGAACTGGAAATTGTCGAAACCGATCCAGGTCTGAAGGGCGATACTGCGGGCACTGGCGGCAAACCAGCAACCTTGAGCACTGGCGCGGTTGTCAAAGTACCTTTATTCGTGCAAATCGGCGAAGTCATTAAGGTCGATACTCGCTCTGGCGAGTACGTATCACGCGTTCAAAAATAACGGTCAGAAGTATGCAGCATGCCGATGAGTGGCGCCCAAGCGCAACGCTGGAAACGCTT
>DASSWH010000167.1:0-8497 GCA_035705175.1 Pseudidiomarina sp. | reverse complement strand
AAAGGCAAACTTTTCACGTTTATATAAGGTTTCAGGTAACAGCCCTTTCATCGCTTCACGCAACACATATTTCTCTTTATTGCCTTTGATGCGTAAATGCGGAGGTACCGTAAACGCATACTCCGCCAAATGATGATCAAGGAATGCAGGCCGAGCTTCCATAGAATTTGCCATATCGACGCGATCGCCACCCCAGGTCAAAATCTGCCCTTCTAGCATCGTTTTAATCCAGACATATTGAGCGCGATCAAGAGGGTGACGCCCCTTTAACATCTCTTCATCTAGAGTTGCGGCAATGGCTGAGCCAGGATCGTAGTCTTCAACCTCGGTTCGGCGCTCAGCAGCAATGAGTGGCAGTGCCACATCAGCACAAGATAGCCACGGCTGCACACAACTTGGGGTAAAGCCCATTTTGGCGTTAAAGGCTGGACTTACAAACTCTTCGCGGGCCAACATAGCGCCCTTAAACAGCTTGTTATTTTTCTCTAACAGTTCCTGCCACGCTTTACGCTCACTATCCGGTAAATGATCCAAACCATGTAGGAACATATCCTTACGAAATGCTGGATACCCTGCGAAAAGCTCATCGGAACCCTCACCCGTCAATACCACCTTATAATTGACATCATGCACCTGCTGACTCATTAAATATTTAGCGACGCCAAGGGTGTTATAAATAGTGCGTTCGGTATGCCAAATGGTCTTCACAAAATGGTCATAAAGGTCATCCGCATTGAGTCGCATAATATGATGGTCAGCACCCGTCGCTTCAGCCATTTCCTGTGCAATGGGCGTTTCATCATATTCGCTGGAGTCAAAACCAATGGTGAAGGCTTTTACTGACGTTTGAGTTGAAGCCGCTGAGAGTCCCAGAATTGCACAAGAATCAATACCACCTGACAGATAGCAACCTACGGGCACATCGGCCGTTAGACGATGCTGAACGGCTTCCAGAAGATGTTTACGAACGCCTTCGATATATGGGGCTTCATCGACTTCATCACCGGGGTATTCATGTGCGAGGGGAAATTTAACATCCCAATATTTACTCGTTTCGATCGCCAGTTTCCCGCGCGCTCGCGTTACTTTTACCACGTGTCCTGGAGCGACTTGATGGATACCTTCAAAGGCCGTCGAGCCCGGGACCATCACTTGAATCAACTGATGTAAAAGTCCTTCGGTTGAAAACTCACGCTTGACGTCAGGATGCGCAAACAGAACTTTCAGTTCGGAGCCAAACACCAATCCATTTTGAGTTTCTGTGTAGTACAGAGGTTTGATACCAAATCGATCCCGGACTAAATAGAGAGCATCGTCTTTACGATCAAACAAAGCGAAGGCAAACTCGCCGCGCAACTCCTTGAGCGTCGCTGCTAAACCCACTCGCTCAAATAAATGCAACACAATTTCTGAATCGCTTTTCGTACGAAACCGTGCTCCTTGCGCAGTCAAATCTGCGCGAATACGTTTAAAATCATAAAACTCGCCATTATGAGCCAGCATCAGTTGATCATTAGCCGAACAAAAGGGCTGACGGGCACGATCTTCATCAAGATCAATTATCGACAATCGCGCATGACTAAAACCAACACCGCAATCGTCTATACGGTCGTAGCCAAAACCATCGGGGCCGCGATGGTGCATAATCGCGGCCATATTAACCAGCGTTTGCGCATCAATAGCAGCATTCGGTTGCTGCTGGTAAACACCTGCAATTCCACACATAAATTCGTCTCCTTACTGCTTAAACGACGTCAATGACGCGCTCTGCGCGTTCGACCATACAAGTGAGTAACGCCATTCTGAGGAACACGGCACCGCGCGCTTGGCTGAAATACCAATTGTGAGCGGTATGATCGAGATCGGTTGCCAATTCTTCGCCACGCGCCAATGGGTGTAGAATAATTGCGTTTTCTTTTAAAGGGGATTGCGCATTCAAGTGGAAGCTACTGCCGTATGTATTGAAACTGTCGCCTTCCCACGAAATTGCGTTGATATAGACCACATCTAAGCTTGGTATACAAGCCTCCAAGTCTGTTGTTGTGCTAATTTTCAAACCACGGTCCTCGAGCTCGTCACGCTGACCTTGACCAAATAATTCGGTCTCACTAGTACCGTCATGAATAATCACAACTTCGCTTACCGCATGTGCAAAAACGGATAGACACTTCAGAAAGCTCCGAACCGTACGCATCTTATTAGGAACTCCAATGATGCCCAGTTTTATCTGACTATGATTGGCCGGATCGATAAGTTCAGGTCGCCATTTGAAAATCGCATACATATCAGACAACGCCTGAGTTGGATGTTCATCGACACCGTTTCCCGCATTTATGATCGGGATCCTCAAAGCGTCCATCATTTCAAATAATGAGCTATCTTGTGTATCGCGCAAAACCACACAATCGCCATAGTTGTTGAACATTTCGGCAACGTCGGCCAAGCACTCACCTTTGGCTATTCCAGTCGTCGATCGATCCGTGATCGACATAATATCTCCACCGAGGCGATGCCATGCGCTCTCAAACGAAAGTCGAGTACGTGTGCTCGGTTCATAGAATGCACTGATCAGGATTTTATTCTGTAGAGGTGAGCTAAAACGTTTTGGATTACTCTCAATTTTGGCAGCCAAACGAAACAACTGTTTCATAGTTTCCTGGCTAAACTGATCGCCTGAAACAATATGCTGATTAGCAAGTTGCACTAAGTAATCACCATCCTCTTGAATAGCTCGCAATAGGGCCTTCGGATGCGCGTCACCATAGACATCCGGACGCTCTCGCTCAAACGAAACGTCATTTACGTTCATAATTGATTACCATAATTGTTTAGAAATGAAATCCTTGAGCCATAGCCCCACCAATATCAGAGGTGCACAAGCTGTCAACACGAGACAGACGTATACGAGAACACTAAATCCAGTCAGGCTTATCATCACGCCTCCTCACGCTCCGCTAAGTGTTCCCAGTCAAAATCCACTTTGCCTCGCCATAAACCAATCGCACAAAGACTGGCGGATACCGCACAGGACACGAGGGCAGCAACATAAAACCCAATCAAAAAATAGCTGATCAAGCCGCACAGTGTCCCCGCTGTCATCGCTAACGCCGCATAACTACCGGCGATGCGGCGACTGTACAAACCTAAAACGACCGGAAAAATAGTGCTCGCCACAAATGCACCAGCAAAATTGAGTAATGCACCTAAGGTCGCTATTTGCGGTAGACAGAACAACCAAGTCAACACGCCGAGTCCGATGATGCTGTAACGGTTCATTCGCATCAGTTGAGCATCCGTGGCTTGAGGTTTGAATTTCTTATGATAGAAATCACGGGTCACCAAGTCAGCCGTTGCTGCCAATAATGAATCGAGACTCGAAGCGAGCGCCGAAAAAACGACTATAAATACGACAATTGCACCGACCTTGCCGAGCACCTCGGCAGCCACCATCGGCCCTACCATATCCGCACTGGGTGGAAAGATACCCAGTTGTGGCGCGGCCAATGCAATAAATCCTGTCACAATGGGAATAGGTAACCACAGTAGTCCACCTAAGAGGAACGCTTTCATGGCTACTTTGCCACGGAAGGCCAGTGCCCGTGACCACCAGACATTGGAATGAAAAATTTCACCCAGCCCAAAAAAGATATTGTTAAACAAGAACATGACCGCCGCCGGGAACAATAGGTCCAATAATTGAGGATGCTCACCACTTAACTCTGTATGGATCGATTCCAAGCTGACGGTGTCAATGAGAAACCAAGCGATCAACACGACGCCGACGATGATAATCACGGCCTGAATAAAATCGGTCGCGATCACTGCGCGCAAACCACCAAACAAGGTGTAGCCCACACAAATCAGCAAAATAGCAGACATACCAATATGATAATCGAGACCGCTGAGTGCCTGCAGTAAGATGCCTCCAGCCATGCCGAGAGATACCAACCAACCAAACGCATAGACGACGGAAATGACAATAAAAGCCCACCACGCGGCGCGACCATAGCGCAGCCGGATAAAATCGCCTGAGGTATAGCCATTGGGCATCAGCTGCTTGATTCGAGCTGCCAACGGGGCAAACAAAATCAATCCTAGCGCGGCAAATGAATAGCCGACCATACCCCAAATACCAAATTGATAGGTCAACTGCGGAGCGACCAAGGTCGTGTTACTCGTGACCCAGGTAGCCATCGCGGTCGCAGCAGCAAGCGCCATGCCGACGTTACGCCCAGCTAAAGCGAAGTCCTCGTGAGTTTTGTTGGCACGCCCCAAATACCAACCAAACGCAATCCAGGCAAGGCCAAATAATGCGACCAGCCATAAACCCAGTTCAGTACTCAAGGCAAAGCCGGCATCATTCATGCTTGACCTCATTGGTTATCTGGATTGGATTTCGGATAAAGAAATAAAGTTGGGTGATCAACAAGATCACAAAGAGTATCAAGCCGATGAAAAATAATGTGAGTGCTTGCCAGAGTGGATAATGATCAACACGCACTTCGATGATATTGCTACGCGGACTACCGGCGCTATCGACTAATCGCAAAAAGTAGTTGCCTGAGGGGACACCCGTAACGGTAAGTTCAGAAAAATCACCGAAGAAATGGTAATACTTGGCGTCATCAAAACTCTCGGAGACACTTTGCTGAAGTTGCAGGTCTCGCAATTGAAGGTCAGCTGTTGCAGCTGATTGACTTTGAGAAGCTTCGACCACGAAATATCCAGCACGCACAGGTGCATTGGGTCCACTCAATTGATAATCTTGAGCAGAAACCGGGGTCGCAGTAAAAAATACTGCACTAAAGGCAGTTATTAAACTGCAATATCGACGCAATGACCGAGTGACCTTCGGCACGAATCCTTCCCAATTGAACGTGACTTTTAAGCCTACCAACCCCTGCAAATCTTTTCAACTCGAACGGTTAGGTCGCCTGCGGCAATCGTCAGAATATTCTTTTCGATCGTTCTTGCGTGGCAGTTCGTATTAGCTTCAGGTATCCTTTTTTTAGATTCATACAGCGGTAGCAACGAGATGACGTACGTGTATCTATGCAGTATGGGAGCGAACCTCGCCCCCGAAGAGAATTTCGCTAAAGCGCGCTCGAAACTGACTCCTTTGGGTGAGGTTCATTACTCGCGTGCCGTCTATACAAAACCGGTTGATATCGATACCGAGCATGATTTCCTCAACTCACTCTTTGTGATATCGACCCAATTGGACGCAGAAGTTCTAAAAATGGCCTTCAACAAAATTGAAATAGAGTTAGGCCGCGACCGCGATGATCCAGACTGCAGCCAAAAAGATCGGCCGATGGATTTGGATATTCTCGGGGCCATAGATGAAGATGTCTGGCAGACCGTTCCAGATTACCTACAAGCGGTCGTTCCCTCGCTTCAACCCATTGCACAAAGCCTCACAGAACAGGATAAAATACCGCTATGACTCAACGTGTTGCGCTGATTACTGGAGCCGGTCGCCGGTTTGGTTTCGAACTCGCGAAAGCCCTCCTCGCTGAAGATTATCTGGTGCTGGCGCACTACAATACGTCAAAAGCAGGTATTGACGAATTGGAGGCATTGGGAGCGATTGGTATACAAGCTGACTTAGCTGACTTAAACCAAGTTCAAACGCTAATTCAGACCGTACAAAAGCAGACATTGAAACTGGATCTGCTGGTGAATAATGCATCATGCTTTTTTACGAATGAGGTGGTCGATGAAAATCTTTCCCATCTTGATGCCGTATTCCGCGTGCATACCATCACACCTTACTTACTAATTACCGGGCTTCGATCTGAGCTGAAGGAAGCAGGCGCAGCCTTAGTATTGAATATCACTGACATCTATGTAGATAGTCCATCGACCGACTATTTAGCTTACTGCGCGGCTAAAGCAGGCTTAGCCAATCTCACCGAGGGATTCGCTAAAGCCTTAGCACCCGAAATACGCGTCAATGCCATTCAACCTGGTCCAATTTTATTCTTACCCGAGCACGATTCCGAGCACCGTCGTACCGTGTTAGAACAAACTCCTTTGAACGTTGAAGGTGGCTTGCAACCGATGATCGAAACCGTCCGGTTTTTACGTGATAATCCGTTTATTACCGGTGAATCGATTAAAGTTGATGGTGGCAGAGCTTTAAATATTTGAAGGCATTTCCGCGCTCGTGTGCTAAAACTTAAGGGTTAAATTCGTTTTATCACAGCAAGGAATTCGCCATGAAAGTTCAAGCGTTGACGCTGACCGGGATTCTTCTCGGACTCGTCACAACACCCACAGCTGCATCTGAAACAACTCGATTATTGCGGCAACCCGATATCTCTGCCAATCACATCACCTTTATGTATGGTGGAGATATTTGGATTGCGGATAGAAATGGTTCCAATCCGCGCCCATTAACGACATCCCCTGCCCCTGAATCCAATCCGAAGTTCTCTCCGGACGGAAAATGGATTGCTTTTACCGGCAATTATGACAGTAACGCGGATGTTTATATGGTTCCTATTACCGGTGGACAACCTGCCCGTTTGACTTATCACCCAAGTGCTGACGTGGTCAACGGCTGGAGTCCTAATGGTGACCATGTGTTGTTCGCCTCTAATCGTGAAATTCTTAATTCGCGGTCGAATCAGCTCTTTGAGATCGATGTCGATGGTGGTTATCCCACCAAAGTGATGACAGCCGTTGCATACGAAGGTCAATGGTCTGATGACGGCAAACGTCTCGCCTATCGACCGAACAATATGGCTTATTCAGGTTCTAGCGGGTGGCGTTTGCATCGCGGTGGCAGTACTCCACCTATTTGGATCATGAATGTTGAAGCCAACGAGTTAGAGCGAGTACCACATCCCAACGCCAACGAACACAACCCGTTTTGGCTGCAAGACTCTGTCTATTTTCTCTCAGATCGTGACAATATTGCCATGAATCTGTATCGCTACGAAGACAGTCAAGTTGTGCAGTTGACCAACAACACGGAGTGGGATATTCAAAGTGCCAGCGGTCACGGTAACCATGTGATTTATGAAGCGGGTGGCTATCTGTACATGCTTGATGTGAACTCCGGCGCCAGTGAAGTACTGACCGTTGAACTTAATGCCGCATCAGAACAGCGCCGGCCTCAGTGGAAAGACGCATCACGTCAGTTGACATCAGCACGGCTCTCGACCACGGGCCAACGAATTTTGATCACTGCACGCGGCGACGTCTTTACCGTTCCAGCAAAAGCGGGCAGCACTCGCAATCTGACTGCGACTTCCGGTGTTCGTGAGTTTGACGCTCTGTGGAGTCCTGATGGTTCTCAAGTTGCCTATATTTCTGATGAAGGCAATCAACACAGTCTGGTCATTGACACTCAAGATGGTCGTGGTGAACCACAAATATTTTTATTAGACGACTCTGGCTACTTCAATTTACTAGCCTGGTCTCCAGCTGGTGATCGGATTATCTATCACGATAACCATCTTAATTTGTACAGTTTTGAATTGACAGAGAAATCGGCCAAACGAATCGCAATGAGTCCGCGTCGCTCCGACTTTCAAGTTAGCTTTACCGCGGATGGTCGTTACTTAGCGTTTACCACGTCTGAAGCAAATTATTTTAGTCAAATTACAATCCATGACTTTTCGACCGGTCAACAACATCGACTTACCGACGGCATGAGTCACGCGCAAAACCCAGTTTTCGCCGATGAGTACCTCTATTTTGCAGCATCCGTCAATACGGGCCCAAGCCAAGTTGGCCTCGACCTCTCCACTCAAGAGCGGCCTGTCCGCCTCGGTATCTATGCGGCAGTTCTCAGTGCTGACGGGAAGTCACCGGTATTCCCGAAATCAGGGGACGAACCGACAGATTCAGCAACCGACGAGAAATCTGAAACTGCAGAGGACACCGAAAAATCTGTGACTATCGACTTTGAATCGATTCAGAATCGCATCGTTGGCTTACCCATTGCCGAGAAAAATTACGGTAAACTTGGCGTTGGCAAAGATGGTGGTCTCTTTATCCTTGAATCACCGCAAGCAGGCGCAAGCAATGAACCTCCTGGTGCGGGTGGACCCGGTGATGCAACACTGCATCGCTTCAATTTCGAAGAGCAAAAGCTTGAACTCGTTGAAAGCGGTATATCTACTTTCGAGCTGAGTCCGGATCGGAGTAAGCTATTACTGATCACCAGACCGAATCAGTTAAAGCTTGGCGATGCATCAGCTAAACCAGATGCAAAACCTGTAGCACTTGCTGATGTTCGCAGTTTCATCGATCCTGTTGCTGAATGGCAGCAAATTTTCGATGACACCTGGCGGATGCAGAAAGAGTACTTTTACGATCCGAATATGCACGGAATTGATTGGGATGCCATGTACGACAAGTATCAACCCATGCTGGCTCACGTGCAACGTCGCGAGGATTTGAATGAAGTGTTGGTTCAGCTCATCGCGGAACTGCAAGTTGGCCACAACCGTGTCGGTGGCGGCGATGTCTATCGCGGTGAGTC
>DASSWH010000166.1:0-3050 GCA_035705175.1 Pseudidiomarina sp. | reverse complement strand
TCTCTGCTCGAGCTCGCACTTGTCGTGGACTGAGAAATAGCTTGCGCGCGGTATAATAAGTTTGTAGGAAGTCGACCAGCGCGGCTTTAATGTGTTGTCGCTGTCGCTTTACCTGTTCTTGTAGTTGTGGATCCACTGCCGCTTGGCTGGCAACAGACAACATCATGATTCCCAATTGCTGCGCTTGCACCTGTTGAATATCACCAAAAAACAGACGGATTAACTTCTTCAAGTCGGCACGAGTATCGTTCGCACGAACTCGTTCCGCGACAGCCTCACTATCGGCTTGAGCTAACGCCGATAAGATCGTCTCTTTGCTCGGAAAGTAGTGATAAACCGCACCCGAGCTCAATTGCGCCTCAGCGAGGACATCGCGCATGGTGGCATGGTAGTACCCTTTTTCGGAGAAGCAGCGAGCAGCAGCATTGAGGATATGCTGTTTACGCTTGGTTAATTCCTCGGCAGCGAGTTTAGGCATGGCGGCACCTTGAATAAAATATAATCAAGCGTAGAACGAATGTTCGATTTTTCAAGAAAAAAGCCCACAATATGTGGGCTTTTGATTAGAAAACGACAAATTACTGCATTGAAGGAGGTAAGATAACCGTGTCGATTACGTGTATGACACCATTACTCGCTTTGATGTCAGCTTTAATGACATTAGCGCCGCCGACAGTGACACCATCAGTTGCATCAACAGCAACTTCCTCACCTTGCACGGTTGCTACGGATAATTCTTTACCAGCAATGTCAGCGCTCATGACTTTTGAGCCCAACACGTGGTACGTTAGTACAGCTTGCAGCTGCGCTTTGTTTTCTGGCTTGAGTAAGTTTTCTACTGTTCCTTCCGGAAGCTTTGCAAACGCATCATTGGTTGGTGCAAACACGGTGAACGGTCCTTCACCCTGCAAAGTTTCAACAAGGTCAGCTGCTTTTACTGCAGTCACTAATGTTGAGAATTGTGCATCACCACTAGCGATGGTCACAATATCGTCAGCTTTTTTCATACCATGATTGTGAGCAAAGGCTGATGTAGCGATGAAACCCGCTAACAATGCCGTAGCGACTACTTTAATTGAACGTAACATCGTAAATCTCCTCGTTGTGAAAAATAACTAAGCTATTTACCTAGCTCGCAAAGGAATACGTGGAAAAGTCACAACAGGTTTAAAATGTAATGCTAAAGATTTGTAAAGAGTCGGAATCAGGAAGCGATGTGATCATTGCGAAACTTGTTCCCGTACCTTAAAAGTGAATAAAACAGGAGGTTCAATATGAAATCATTAATCGTAACGACAGCATTAAGTGTTTTACTGACGCTAGGAGTTTCCGTTGCACATGCACAAACTTGGACCATTGATGCAGACAGTTCAGTCCTTAACTTCGTATCGGTGAAGAATGATACTGTGGCCGAAACTCACCGATTCACTGATCTGAGTGGTGCGGTGACGGACGGCAAGCTCGAAGTGAATATTCCAGTCACATCAATTGATACACAAATTCCAATTCGTAACGAGCGTCTGTTGAAGCATATATTCAACAGCGAACAATACCCCACTATTACGGTCACCAGTGAATTGGATATGGCGTCTATCGATGAGATTCCTGCAGGTTCAACGCTACCACTACCAATCAACCTTGATGTATTTTTAGCAGGCACAGCAGGTAGCGTCGAGGCGAATCTTCAAGTTACGCGCTTAGACGCTGATCGACTATTGGTGACTACCACATCACCTGCGCTGATCAACGCCAGCGCGTTCAAGTTCAGTGATGGAGTTGAACAATTGCGCACCATTGCCGGGCTGCAGTCCATCGATCTAGTCGTCCCTGTCACTTTTTCTGTGCAGTTAACACTTGAGTAATACGCATGACGCTGATTCAAACGGCGCAGCTTTCAGATATTGACGCTATAGCTGCACTTGAACAATACCATTATGGAGCTGACGGTTATCCGTCAGCTTTTTTTTATCAAGCGTTAGCTCAGTGGCCACAGTGGCTTTTGTGCGCGAAACGTTCTGACCAAGTGCAAGGGTACTTGCTCGCAGCACCCGGAAGCGCTCACACCGAACTCTGGCTAATGTCTCTATTGGTCAGTCCAGCGGCTCGAGGGCTGGGTATCGGAAAACAATTGGTAACAACTTTCCAGAGTATCTGTCGTGAACATTCCAGTATCCAAAAAGTACATTTAACCGTAGCACCAACGAATACATCTGCCACTCAACTCTACTTAAATCATGGCTTTGAAGTGCACGCTGAATATTCGAACTATCTGGGACCGGGCGAAGATCGATTATTGTTAACATGGAAATCTCATTGAATTGCGTTGACGCTGCTCTCGCTTTGACTCTATAGTCGAATACACTCATAAAAATATAACAATAAAACATGCTAATTCAGCGTATAAACCCGCACGTTGTAACCGCCAGTTTATTTGCGTCTATCAGTGCCACGTTCGTTATTGGTTTGATTGGCCTGATTATGAATTGGTGGATTCAGCCGGAAACAGCTTTTGAACGCGTCATTTCAACGACCTCAGGGATCGTTGCATTGGCCGTGAGTGTTGCTCTGGCAGCAATGGTTTTGAAATGGCGGAAAATCCAACTTATTGCCGCTGGTTTGGTTTGTTTACTTGCTCTCCACAGTCTTCTTGTCACATTCTCGATCAATCATATTTTCTTACTCGGCTGGCTTTCGCGCATTGATGCCTATTTTTACCCTCCGGTAGCGATTCTCTTTATTGTTCTCGGAGCTTGTTTAGCCATGTCACCTGAGCATCGTTTACAACGAACATGGCAACTATCATTAGCGCTCCTAATGCTCGTCATGGCGTTTGTGTTCTTGATATTACATATCATCCCAAATGGTTTTATGATTCTGGGCCCTCACCCAGCCGTGACTAGTATTGCTGGTCTGGTCATCTTTCTCGTTAGTCTTTCTCTGTTGCTCGTCGCCATTATTCCAACCAAATTAATTGCGTTTCCTAGTCCGCATGCCATGTGGCTTGGTTTTATCGCGGTCTTTCTCACCTGTGGAACCTGGTATTTTTTAAG
>DASSWH010000165.1:0-3765 GCA_035705175.1 Pseudidiomarina sp. | reverse complement strand
GTGCTGGCTGAATCTAAAGAGGATATTCGACCACCATTAGGGTTATTTGATTGGGATGGGGATCGCCAATCAGAAATTGGTTTATTCAATTCAAGTACAGGTAGCGCGTTGGTTTTGAGTTCGACGAGTCAGGCGAGCAGTCAGGTAGACCTTGCTGCGGTAAGGGGAGATATACCTCTTCATACGGATTATGATGGTGACGGGGTGACTGACCTTGTGATTTATCGGCCCAACACGCAAACCTGGTTTGTATATATCATGAAAAACAATGGGTTAATTGAATCGAATGAGACAATAAAGTTTGGCGAAAGCTCGGAACAAGTTCCATTTATCGGCGATTACGATGGTGATGGAAAAGCAGACCTTATTTTATTTACCGATGGTGACGTTCCTTCCTTTTATGTCAGGACAACTTCAGTACCTGCTGAAGATGGCAGTTATGTGCATCGCGTCGGAAATACCTATGATGATGATGACAAGATACCTTTTGTTGGCGATTTTTTTGGGAATGGAACGCTAGATTTAGGGATTTTTTCTATTGATCGTTATTCGAGCTATGTTATTCGCTCGATAAATGAGAGTCGTGATTTATACAGAAATATCGAATATCAGGCTGACGATATTTTGCTAGTAGGCGACTTTGATGGCGATGGAGTGAGTGACTTGGGATTTCGTCGGCCCAGTGAGCATTTGTGGATACTAAACAGCTCTATTCGCGAGCGTTCTGGAAATCAAGATCAAATTAGAATCACATTTGGCTTGGATGCTGATGATATTCCCATAATTGCTGATTATGACGGTGATGGTATCGATGATATTGCGGTGCGCCGATCCTCTGAGGGCATGCAGTTTATTCTCAATTCAAGTGGACAACCGGGTCCATCTGGTGACGGGATTCAACGTATTCCATTCGGCGATGAAACGAACTTAATTCCAATCGCCGCACCGATATCGATAAAAATGAAGATGCTCGCAGAGCAGCAGTAGGGAATAGTTATGAAGAATTCCATAAAACTTGTTTTCTCAACTTTAGCGATTGGTGCAAGCCTATTTTCGGCATCTGCACATGCGGAGACGCAAGCGTGGACCTTGAGTAAGAATAAGTCGGACGTGCAGCAGCAAGCAGCTTTAGCTGATCAATTAAATGCGCCGCAAAATAAGCTCTCTCAAGTCAAAAGTCAGTATTTCGTCGAGTTAAATGTAGCCGCACTACAGAATTTAAAGCGCGGTGATGCCTTAAGCGTCCCATTGCCGAACGGTTTGCAAAACTTTGTCGTTACCAAGCGCGAAATCAATGCCAGTGGCACGCAGTCAATCACGGCACGTCCTCAGAACTTGGCAGATGGTGGATTTGCGGTTATCACGCTCGGTAAAAATATTTTTCACCTGACCGCGCAAGGTAACGGCACGATATTCACTGGGCGTGGGGTTGATGCAGTTGGCGTGCTAGTGACCGAAAGTGATTACAAAGAGCTGTTGCCCGTGCTTGAGACCGATGAACGACAAGCTCCTGGCAACCAACACCAGCCTCCGGTACCCGCCCACCTGCGTCAAACCTATCCACCTGAACCCGAGCGAAGTGAGACGCTGCAAACGCAAACTGACGAGACCGCGATTATTGATGTCCTGTTTTATTACACACCGTCAACACTCGCGCTATACAACGATAATCCACAAAGTCGGATTGACCATCTCATTACCATCACGAACTTGATCTTTTCGACGTCAAATGTAAACGCGCAAATTCGTGGCACGAGTCAGCAAATCAATTATGTCGAATCGACCGTTGGGCAGGGATTGGATGACATGACCTACCAACAAAATGGTTTTGAAAGCCTGGCTGATGATCGTTATTTAGCTGGTGCGGATGCCGTGGCACTTTTACACCCAATTGATCCGGATGATACGGCATGCGGGATAGCTTACGTGCTCGATCCGCGCTCTTCAGGAGCGGGGCAATATGCGTTAAGTGCGAATGGTATCGACTGTCAGGACTATGTGGTTGCTCATGAACTCGGACACAATTTAGGACTCAGCCACTCGCGGCGGCAGAGTAGCTCAGGAGTGGCATTCGAGTACGGTGTTGGGCACGGTGTGGATGATGTTTTCCACACGGTTATGGCTTATCGCAGCGCTTATGATACCAGTGCTGTCGGAGTACCCAAATCGGAATACCTGTTTTCTTCACCTGACTTGACCTGCGCGACAGATCTTCCTTGCGGGATTGCTGAAGGTGAGCCCGATTCGGCAGATGCGGCGCGCGCACTCCGACCGGTCGTCGCTGTTGCTGCGAGTGCTTATCAAATCAATCCAGATACAACGCTTGCAGCTGATGCAATTGCCGATATTGCGGACCCCAATTTACGTGCTTGTTTTAATGATCAAGCCGAGAATAACCCGACCCGTTTCGCGGCAGGGTGGACGCAGGTTTTATGTTATGGCTACAACATTGCGGACTTAAGCGGCATTGAAGCATTTTCAGGAATACGATTGTTTGCTGCGGAAGTGTCTGCAGACATTGATCTATCGATTTTTGCAGCAATGGATCAGTTGGAGGCGCTGGACCTATCTGCAAACTCAGCTGGAACGATTAAGGCAACAGGATTAGAAACGCTAGCAGGTAAGACGAAGCTTTATTATTTGGGGTTAGCCGATCTAGGTATTTCGAATGTGAGTTTTTTGCGTAATCTAACTCGGTTGGAAACACTGATTTTAACCGGCAATCCAATCACCGATTTTTCACCTATTTATGGGTTGGTTAATCTGTTGAATCTATACCTTGGCGATACTGGATTCCCTATTGCTGAAATCGCTCAGTTGGACCGTCTCGTTAATCTAGATGTTTTGTACTTACCCAGCAACAATTATACCGACCTTAGTGGCGCTCAATTTCCGAGCGGATTGGGCTCACTCTACATACATAATAATCAAATCAGAGTGGCTCCAGATTTGAGCAGTGCTGCAAACCTCATTTTTGTCTCTTTGATAAATAATCCGTTGGTGGATATCTCTGGTCTTGCAAAAGCACCGGTACTGCAAGGGATCAATATTTCTGGGACCGAGGTGACTGATATTAGTGATCTCGTAGGAATAACGCAGCTACGTAATCTTTATGCAGCATATACGAGAATTAGTCACATAGAAGTGCTGCAAGCAATTGATTTATTGGTGAATGTCGACTTGTCATTTAGCAATGTGACTGAGTTAGCTCCGGCTCTGCTTCACCTTACCCGACCGAATGCTGAGTTTGAGTATCAGAACTTCTCGTTTAATGGTTTAGATGTTGCTTGCTGGCAGCAGCGGTACGCTGAATCATTTCCGGCTGAGCGAGTATCGACAGCATTCTCCGGTGGCGTGTGTTTCAGTGACGACGACTACGCCGATTACGACGGTGATGGCATCGCCAACATGCTGGAAGTGGATAATGGCTTGAATCCATTGCTTGCTGACTCAGATGGCGATGGTGTGAACGATACCTTGGGCTCTTCTGATGTACTAGATGTTGATGGCGACGGTAAAGCGGACTTGTTTGTCCGTAATACCGATACCTTCTACAACTACGGTTTAGGTAGTGCCGATGGCTCAACCAAGCGTGTAGTGTTTGGTCTGAACTCAGGCGACATTCCTGTCTATGGTGACTTCGACGGTGATGGAGTGACGGACCTTGCGGTGCGTCGTCCTTCAAGCTTCATGTGGTATGTGCAGAACTCGTCTGATGCAGGCCCGCGTGGTGACTTTATTCAGCGCGTGCAGTTTGGTCTCGCT
>DASSWH010000164.1:0-4512 GCA_035705175.1 Pseudidiomarina sp. | reverse complement strand
TTCGAGCTCTATCGTCTTAGGTGGAGCCGAAGACTGCGCAGCCACTGAACTAGGTAATCCTACCCAAGCTCCGAAACATGCAAGTAATACTAGAGGGAGACGCTTCATAGAATGTTATCCAATTGTAACAATTGGCATAGTGTAGCGTTTCATTGAACCGCAGAGAAGGGCTGAAACTGTAAAGAAGTGTTAGCGGAAATAGGAGGGCGTGTTACTGAAGGTTCCGCCACTTGAACGAAAACGCTGTGAACACGACTCCTCGTCACCTTGCTCACGACTTTGACGCACACATGCCATACGCTCACTCAATAAGTGGCCGGTCGGTGTGTTCAGGTGATTGTTCGACGTCGCCCACTCAATATCGCCTGCTTTCTCAATTGATTCTGGATTCGCGCTCAACGCTAAGAAACGGCCAATGTCATGTGCGCTATGTTGTAATGCAAATTGGATCAACGAAAGGTTATTACAGCGAACCGATATGTAGATGTCACGAAGGCGCTTTCGTTCATGCTGTAACTTTTGCTTTAATGCGCGGCTATCATTAGTGCGGACATAACTGCAAATCGCCAGAGCTGTGTCTGCTGATACATGCTGGACACCAAATTCTTGCGCTTGACTGGCGATACTGAAACCACCACTGACGACCAGGAGTGAAAGTGTGATTCGACTGAGCCATACCATCATTTGCTGCGACCCATTATTCCACTAATCTCTTGCATAAGATTGATGCTACCGCTGTCACATCATGGTCGCAACGGAATTTATTGTTGCTAGTCGTTAATTCTTTGATATACGCATGTGAAAAATCTATGCGGATTGTCTGCATCTGCAGGATGTTCAATTTTTTCAACCAAATCCCAGCTCGCCTCAGCTTGAAAATCTGGGAAATAGGTGTCGCCCATGGTGACTAAGTCGATTTCAGTTAAATACAGCCGTTCAGCCTGCGGTAAGAACTCGCGATAAACATGGCCACCACCAATGATCATCAACTCGTCACCATGTCCCGCAGCTTGCATGGCTAACTGTGGTGAGTTCACCCATATGACGCCTTGCTCATCGGTATACGGCTGTTGGAAACGGCGTGACAAGACAATATTGGTACGCTTCGGTAATGGTCGACCGATAGATTCGTAGGTAGCGCGCCCCATCACCACAGGTTTGCCGAGTGTGATCTTCTTGAAATGTTGGAGTTCAGCAGGCAAATGCCATGGCATGTCGCCGTCTTTACCGATGACTCGATTCTGCGCCATCGCAGCTACTAGTGCGACTATCAAGTTACCCCCTCAATGAGTGAATAGTAAGATGTGAACAGTGAACGGAAAAACTCTGTTCACTACTTCCTATTCACTCTTCACTATTTACTGTTCACAGTCACTTTTGGTAAACCACTTCTACGTCGTAGTCGTCGTCATCGAAATCATCATCATCGTCGTCGTCATCTTCCGCATAGGCGTCAAGCTGTTGTTGATGATAATCATCCCATTTGAATTCGGTCGTTGCCTTTGCTTCCGCTTCCATTTCTTCTGGCGTTTGTTTGGGTTGCGCTTCAATGTAAGTCATGATTTCCTTACACAAGGCTTCAGTACCCAGGTTTGCCAATGCAGAAATTTGGTATACGGGACCATCCCAATTCAACGCATCTTTGACGCGTTGCAGGCGTTCAGCAATTTCGTCCGCATCCAACAAATCTGTTTTGTTCACCACTAACCAACGGTGTTTCGCGGCGAGAGCTGGACTGTATTTTTCAAGCTCATGCACTATCTTCACAGCTTGTTCGGCAGGGTCCGTATTGTCATACGGCGCCAAATCAACAAGGTGTAACAATAAGCGGCAGCGCTCTAAGTGTTTTAAGAAGCGAATACCAAGCCCAGCACCTTCTGCGGCGCCTTCAATTAAGCCAGGAATATCGGCAATGACAAAGCTTGCATGCGGAACCGGACGCACGACACCTAAATTCGGAACCAAGGTTGTGAACGGATAATCAGCAACTTTTGGCTTCGCTGCAGAAACCGAACGAATGAACGTTGATTTACCAGCATTCGGCATGCCAAGCAAACCGACGTCTGCGAGCAACATCAGCTCTAATTTGAGCGACCGAATTTCACCGGGTGTGCCATCACTTTTTTGGCGTGGTGCGCGGTTGGTACTGCTTTTAAAGCGCGCATTGCCCAATCCATGGAAACCACCTTTAGCCACCATTCGACGCTGACCGTGTCGCGTCAGATCGCTAATAGTTTCACCCGTTTCGACATCGGTTGCGCGAGTTCCCACGGGTACTTTCAGGACAATATCGTCACCGCGTTTACCGGTGCAATTTTTACCTGAACCATTCTGTCCGCGCTGCGCTTTATGGATGCGTTCAAAACGATAATCAATCAGCGTATTGAGGTTCTCATCCGCCTCTAGATAAACGTCGCCGCCATCACCACCATCGCCGCCATCAGGGCCGCCTTTCGGGATGTACTTCTCACGCCGAAAGCTCACCACGCCGTTACCGCCGTCGCCAGCCTCTACGCGAATTTCGACTTCATCTACAAACTTCATGATTTCCTACCTGCTAACATGAAAAAACCCCGTCACGCCGGACGGGGTTTCTAATTCAAACGTGCGCTTTTAGCTTCGTCTTACTCAGCTACGATGCTCACGAATTTGCGGTTTTTAGGACCTTTTTCCGCAAAAGAAACTTTACCATCCGCTAGAGCGAATAAAGTGTGGTCACGACCGATGCCGACGTTGTCACCTGCATGGAACTTGGTTCCGCGTTGACGAACGATGATGCTACCAGCCAATACAGACTCACCACCAAAACGTTTTACACCCAGACGTTTACTTTCTGAGTCGCGACCGTTCTTGGTTGAACCACCAGCTTTTTTGTGTGCCATGTGTCGTTACTCCTTCAATTAACCGTTGATACCAGTGATTTTCACTTCTGTGAACCACTGACGATGACCTTGACGTTTCATGTGGTGCTTACGACGACGGAACTTAATAATGTTCACTTTGTCGGCACGACCATGGTTTACCACTTCCGCTTTAACAGAGCCACCAGAAACAAAAGGTGCGCCGATTTTCACGTCGTCACCGTTCGAGAGCATTAATACCTCTGCGAACTCAACCACTTCACCAGTGGCCGCTTCCAGCTTTTCCAGGCGGACGATTTGCCCTTCAGTAACACGGTGTTGCTTACCGCCACTTTGGAATACTGCGTACATAGTTTTCTCCGATTTGTCCCAGTGGGACGCCATATATTTAAATCAGGGCGCGAAGTATACCCATTCTCGAGTGAACAGTAAATAGTGAACTGGCGGTAAATAGTGAAAAGTGAACAGTAACTCGGGGTGAAAAATGAATAGTGAACAGTCAATAGAAAAGTCGTGGGTTCTGTTCTCTATTCACTGTTCACTGTCAGTTCAGGCGGTTGACGGCAATGTCGGCTAGGGCGTGCAACGCATCGCGATATTCCGAAGCCGGCAACGCAGCAAGTTGTGCTTGTGCGAGTTGGGCTTCTTTGAGCGCTCGCTCACGCGTATATTCGAGGGCGCCAGTGCGATGCATCGTCGCCAAAATGATGCTGAGTTGATCGCGACCATCTCCCTGCTCGATCGCGAGCCGAATTTGCTGAGCTTCATCGTGATTGCCGTGCCACATGGCATACAATAAAGGCAGTGTCGGCTTCCCTTCGGCGAGATCATCGCCAGCCTGTTTGCCCATCACGTCACTATCGGCAGTGTAATCCAGCAGATCATCCACCAACTGGAAGGCGGTGCCGAGGTGACGACCATAAGCTGCCAGAGCATCTTCGACTACTGCAGGTTGCGCAGCGAGGACCGCGCCCAGTTGCGTTGCGGCTTCAAACAGTTTGCCGGTTTTGCCATAGATCACGGCAAAATAGCTCTTTTCGGTGGTATCGGGGTCATTGCAATTCATTAACTGCAGCACTTCGCCTTCAGAAATGATGTTGGTGGCGTCGGCGAGAATTTTCATGACCTTCATGGAGTCCAGCGTGACCATTAACTGAAAGGCGCGCGTATACAAAAAATCACCGACCAACACGCTTGCTTCGTTGCCAAACACAGCGTTCGCGGTTTCCTGGCCACGGCGCAGTTCAGAGGCATCAACCACATCATCGTGTAATAGTGTCGCGGTATGAATAAATTCAATAATAGTGGCCAGGGTTAAGTGTCCATCTCCCTGATAGCCCGCAGCTCGTGCCGCTGTGACTGCAAGTAACGGACGCAGTCGTTTACCGCCGCTATTGACGATGTAGAGACCCAGTTGATTAATCAGGGCAACGTCGGATTGTAGTTCGCGGCCAATCAATGCATTTACACCTTGCATATCAGCTGCCATCAGCGTGTTGATTTCAGATAACTTCATCGTTTGCTGGTACGGTTACTTGAGGGAGTCCGAATTGTACCGTAAAAAAACGGTAAGGGGCAGCGTTTCAACGACTTTGCCCAGCAGAATGCCGCTTCTGCTGTAGTCGATGATGGCGCCACACGGCAATAGTTA
>DASSWH010000163.1:0-2396 GCA_035705175.1 Pseudidiomarina sp. | reverse complement strand
TTATCGACTCAGCATCAAGAGTCGATTAGTCAGAAAGATTTGCGTGAGGCGGTGATTGAGACCATTTTAAAACCAGTACTTCCAGCCGAATGGTTCCCGCAAGATCAAAAGAAAATCCATATCAACCCCACCGGTAAGTTCGTCATTGGTGGACCTATGGGTGACTGTGGCTTAACGGGCCGCAAGATTATCGTCGACACCTATGGTGGTATGGCTCGTCACGGCGGCGGTGCATTCTCAGGCAAAGACCCGTCAAAAGTAGACCGCAGTGCGGCTTATGCGGCCCGCTATGTGGCGAAAAATCTGGTTGCGGCAGGCTTAGCCGAGCGTTGCGAGATTCAAGTGTCATACGCCATTGGTGTTGCAGAGCCAACCTCAATCAGCATTGAAACGTTTGGAACCTCTCCGCACGACGAAGAACGCTTGATTGCATTGGTGCGCAAACACTTTGATTTGCGTCCGTATGGCTTGATTAAAATGTTGGACTTAGAGCGTCCAATTTATCAAGCAACAGCGGCTTATGGTCACTTTGGTCGCAATGAGTTTCCATGGGAACAAACCGATAAAGCCGAGGCGCTCCGCGCTGACATCTAATTTGCTTACAAGCCCCGAATTGTGGAGAATACGCGCACACAATCCGCAAATTCAATTTACCGCAAATTCGGGGTTTGGTTATGACAGCTGTATGCACTGATCGGAAAACATTAGCCAATGCAATTCGTGCACTGAGCATGGATGCGGTTCAACAGGCTAATTCAGGCCATCCTGGCGCACCCATGGGGATGGCAGATATTGCCGAAGTGCTCTGGCGTGACTACCTCAAGCATAATCCTGCCAATCCAAGCTGGGCCGACCGCGACCGCTTTGTGCTGTCGAATGGACACGGCTCCATGCTGATTTATTCGCTATTGCATTTGACCGGTTACGACTTACCGATTGAAGAGCTAAAAAACTTCCGCCAGTTGCATTCGAAAACTCCGGGACATCCAGAGTATGGCTACGCGCCGGGTATTGAAACCACGACCGGTCCTCTCGGTCAGGGCGTGACGAACGCAGTCGGTATGGCCTTAGCAGAAAAGGTTTTAGCCGCTCAGTTCAACCGCCAAGGGCATGAAATTGTTGACCACTACACTTACACCTTCTTGGGTGACGGTTGTTTGATGGAAGGCATCTCCCATGAAGCCTGTTCGCTTGCAGGTACCTTGGGTCTCGGTAAATTAATCGCATTTTACGATGACAACGGTATCTCCATTGATGGTGAGGTGGAAGGTTGGTTCACTGATGACACCGCAAAGCGTTTTGAAGCTTACGGTTGGCAGGTGATTCCAGCGGTTGATGGACACGATAGCGCTGCAGTGAAAGCGGCCATCGAGTCCGCTCGCGCTGAGACTGCCAAGCCCACGCTGATTATTTGCAAAACCATTATTGGGTTTGGTGCACCGAACAAGCAAGGCTCAGAAAGCTGTCATGGCGCGCCACTGGGTGCGGATGAAATTGCCGCAGCCCGTAAGCAATTGAATTGGGACTACGAACCGTTCGAAATCCCTGAAGATATCTATGGTGGCTGGTCAGCATTGGTAACCGGTGAGCAAGCCGAAGCAGCATGGAATACCCGTTTCGCGGCCTACCAAGAGTCACACCCAGAACTCGCGGCAGAGTTTACGCGCCGTATAGCTGGTGATTTACCCGCGAATTTCGAGCAACAAGCACAGACTTATATTGCCAAACTGCAGGCCGAGCCCGCTGATATTGCGAGCCGCAAGGCATCGCAAAATGCATTAAATAGTTATGGGCCGTTACTGCCTGAATTGCTTGGCGGTTCCGCTGATCTTGCAGGCTCGAACTTAACCATTTGGAGCGGCAGCAAAGGTATCAGTGCAAACGATGCCAGCGGCAACTATGTCTATTACGGTGTGCGTGAATTCGGCATGTCGGCCATTATGAATGGGGTGGCATTGCATGGTGGATTAGTCCCTTATGGCGCCACCTTTTTGATGTTTATGGAATATGCGCGCAACGCAGTCCGCATGGCTGCGTTGATGAAAAAACGCAGTATTTTTGTCTACACCCATGATTCTATTGGTCTGGGTGAAGATGGGCCGACGCACCAGCCGGTCGAGCAGACGGCCAGTTTGCGAATGACACCAAACATGAGTACTTGGCGCCCGTGCGACCAAGTTGAATCTGCAGTGGCTTGGAAAGCTGCTCTGCAACGTAAACATGGGCCGACCGCGTTGATATTTAGCCGCCAAAACTTGGCGCAACAGGCGCGCACTGATGCACAGCTAAAAGATATTGCACGTGGCGGCTACATCTTGCTCGACAGCATGGTCGAAGGGAAAGGCACACCCGATTTGATCTTTATTGCCACGGGTTCTGAAGTGGCTATTACGATG
>DASSWH010000162.1:0-2599 GCA_035705175.1 Pseudidiomarina sp. | reverse complement strand
TCTCGGTTGGCTTCTAACTGATTCAAAACCTCGGCGACCTCTTCCGCAAAAGTAGCCTTCAATGTATTCATCGATTCGCCAGGTACATCAATGCGAATCACAGCGATTTGATCATCACGGATTTCTAATTGAAATGCCTTTGCTTTCGTTGCTACTTCGCTCATCAGTTCGTCTCCAAAATCATTGCTGCGCCCAAGCCACCGGCAGCACAAGCTGTCGTCAGTGCGGTACCACCACCACGACGACGTAACTCGTGTAAGGTTTGTGTGATCATTCGGGCACCCGTAGCGGCAAACGGATGCCCATAGGCAATCGAACCGCCGAGAACGTTGAATTTATCCATATCAATCTCACCGATCGCTTCACTGCGGCCTAATTTGTCTTCGGCAAACTTTTGACTCGCGAACATTTTTACGTTCGCTAATGTCTGGGCTGCAAAGGCTTCGTGCATATCAATTAAATCTAAATCACTGAGCTTCATGCCGGCGCGATCAAGTGCGATCGGTGTCGCATACGACGGTCCCATCAACATATCTTCCCAAACATCAATGGCACTAAAGGCATAGCTACGTACAAAGCCAAGAATGTCATAGCCAAGCGCTTTTGCCTTACTCTCAGTCATGAGCAGTACTGCCGCAGCACCGTCGGTAAGCGGAGTACTATTGGCTGCCGTCACCGAGCCATGTTTGCGATCGAATACCGGCTTGAGCTTGGCATAACCCTCCAGCTGACTGTCACTTCGAATCGTATTGTCGCGTGCCAGAAAATCTTGGTAAGGCTCTGCATAAGCAGTCATCACCTCATCTGCAAGTAAACCTGACTCCCAAGCGTCGTGAGCTTTCGTGTGTGAGCGATGCGCTAACGCATCTTGATCAGCGCGGCTGATCTGATGTGATTTTGCCATTTGCTCTGCGGTCTGTCCCATAGTTAGCCCAGTGCTGTACTCGGCAATAGCGGGAGGTACTGGCATTAAATCTTTAAACCGTAATCGCTTCAATATCGCCAGTCGTTGACCGAGAGAGCGCGCTTTATTGAGATCAACTAACGCATGTGCCAAGGTCCGAGACACCCCTATCGGCAGTACTGACGACGAATCGGCACCGCCAGCAATCCCCACTTGAATATTCCCAGCAACCATACTTTCAATGACATTTGCTGTCGCTTGGAAACTAGTCGCACAAGCTCGCGATACACTGTATGCGTCCGTACTGACTGGCAGACTGGTACCCAACACAATCTCTCGGGCAATGTTCGGTGCTGAGGGCATTTGCACAACTTGTCCGAATACCAATTGCTCCACCTCGCGCGGATCTAAGCTGAATCGATTGAGAAGTTCTTGTACGACTAATTTTCCTAAATCGAGTGCTGGAACGCCGTGAAAATACGTCGCCTGTTTCGCAAACGGAGTTCGCAATCCGGCAACAATAGCGATACGCTCTCCCGCTGGTGTGGTTAATTGCTGACGTGCTGACATTCAATTGTCCTCATCCGGAATAGAATTGGGTCACCAATCTGGTCTGACCTCATAGCTGGTTACAAATTTTAACGGGTTACTGGCGAGAATTAAACCGTTGTTTTAGGTAAAGTGCCTAAGTAGAGTATACACCGCATTTTTAAGTTCATCCGATGTAGATAGAGGAACACCATGGCCGCTGAACAGTTTCAAGCGCTTCGTACTTACTTGAATAGTCAGGTACTGGGCCAAACCGAATTCACAGAGAGCCTGCTCATTGCAGCTCTTGCTGACGGACACCTGCTTGTTGAAGGCCCTCCTGGATTGGCAAAAACACGAGCAGTCAACGCGCTCGCGCAGGGTATCGAAGGGAGTTTTCACCGAGTTCAGTTTACCCCCGACCTACTTCCAGCTGACTTGACTGGTACCGATATCTTTCGTCCGGAACAAGGCACCTTTGAATTTCAGCAAGGTCCACTATTTCATCATGTTATTCTGGCAGATGAAATCAACCGCGCTCCCGCCAAAGTGCAATCGGCACTCCTGGAAGCGATGGCTGAACGTCAAATTACCGTGGGTCAGAAATCTTACCCGCTTCCGGATTTATTCATGGTTTTGGCGACCCAGAATCCGCTCGAACAAGAGGGCACCTATCCGCTGCCAGAGGCGCAACTGGATCGTTTCTTGATGCATATCAACATCGACTATCCAAATGCGGCTACTGAGTTAGACATTTTGCGGCTGACCCGTGGCGAGGAGTTGCATGGTTCTGCGGCCATGCTGCAACCATTGAAACAAGCTGAACTATTTGCTGCCCGTAAAGCAGTGCTTGAAATCTACATGGATGAAGCTGTCGAAAACTATTTAGTACAGTTGGTTATCGCTACTCGTACCGCGCAGGCGTATAGTGACGATCTTGGACGTTGGTTGAGTTATGGTGCCAGCCCGCGTGCCACTATTGCACTCGACCGATGCGCTCGCGCCAGAGCTTGGTTAGATGGTCGCGATTTTGTGACACCGGAAGATGTGCAAGCGGTTTTCCCGAATGTCCTGCGACATCGAATCATTCTTAGTTATCAAGCCGAAGCCGATGGCATTACCGCAGACGCCGTGCTTCAGAATATCTTGAGTCTCGTCCCCGCTCCG
>DASSWH010000161.1:0-5596 GCA_035705175.1 Pseudidiomarina sp. | reverse complement strand
TACCGCCACGGTAAGAGCCATTGAATAACAGGAGCACTAGGATGCAAAACGGACGACTGAGAACAGTACAATGGCTAGCCCCGCTGGCATTTATAGCGGCTACCAGTGCGCACGCGGACACAATTTTTGGTGTGTATGCAGGTGGTCAATATTGGGATACGCAAAGTTCAGGGGCATACGGTACTAACCGTCAGCAGCAATCATTTAATTTTGATGACGACCAGCAAGGCAGTTATTACGTTGCGGTCGAACACCCGATCCCGTTAGTACCGAATATAAAGATTCGTGTGAACGACATTCAAGCTATGGGTTCCGTGACTTTGGATCAAAATTACAGCTTTAATGGTCAAACTTATGCAGCCGGCTCAACGATAGCGGGTATGGTCGATTTGTCGCACACAGATTTCACCTTGTATTACGAGCTTTTCGATAATGATTTGATTAGTTTCGATTTAGGTGCGACAGCGAAACGAGTGGATGGCGCACTCGCGTTTCGGCAAGGAACAAACAATAACGAGGCGAGCGGCGATGGTTGGGTTCCAACGCTGTATTCGCAAGTTCGACTCGGTATTCCGGCGACCGATCTAACACTTTATGCGCTGGCAAATGCGGTAAGCATCGATGACAGCAGCATTCGTGATATTGAGGCTGGTGTTGAGTATCGGCTTATTGAGAATTTAGCCATCGATTTGAATCTACAACTTGGCTATCGCGATATGCAGATTGAGCTTGATGACGCTGATAGCCTGTACTCCGATATTTCGTTTAAAGGCCCCTATGTAGGCTTGGAACTACATTTTTAATTGATAGGTTGAGTTTACGAGTTAACGCCCTAGTAGTAGGGCGTTACCTTTACTGCGTCCATCGTATAACCAACAACCGCAATCTCGCCTGCTTTGCGTTCAACACGCAAAGTGCCCTCAACCCATACCGCGTCAAAGGTATTTTCGTAGGGAACGCCCTCCGGGAAGTCAACTTCGATGATCTGATTTGGCGGCGGTGGTGGCACGTGGATACAGGCCCCGAAATAAGGAACTAATAAAAACTGCGTCACTTTGGTGGCATCGCCTTCCAGTTGGACGACGTAACCCGGAATCTTCACTTTTTTATTATGCAGAGATTCCACCACTGGGGCATTCAGTTCTGGCTGATTTGCCAACTCAGGGTTCGCATCGTAAAACGCTTGACTGCGAACGGGCGGTGGTTTGTATCCCTCGGGGATGAGTTCTTTCCAGGGCGTATTGACGTATTCGTCTGCCACTGCCGATGAAGTTCCAGCAAGAAGGCTTGAAAAGATTAGTAAAACAACTGCGAAACGTTTCATATTTTTACCGTTAATCCGTCTGCTAATGCGTTGCGATAAGCTCGCCACGCAGGAATGAAGCTCATTAAAATGGCTGCGCACAAGATCAGACCCAAATAGAGCCATTCTGTCGTACTGAGAGCGCTGGGACTGACAACAAATCCGAGTGTTGCTTGGAACCAAGGTGCTGCTATTAATAACACCAAAAACAGTAAACCTACACCGGTCGCCACACCCACCGTCGTTAATAATACCGCTTCACTGACTAGTAACCCAAACAGTGTGAAAGGTCCTGCCCCTAATGACCGTAAGACCGCCATTTCACGGCGGCGTTCACGTAAACTGGCGAGTAGGGTGGTGAGCATACCGAACAGGCCAGTAACAACGACTAATACTGAAATGATAAAGAGTGCTCGCTCGAAGAGTTGCAGCGTTCGCCAAAACTCTTGCAGCGCTAGGCCGGGCATAATTGCAGTCAAGGGCTCACCACGATAGGTATTAATGTCACGAACTAAGCGCAGAGCCATAGGTTTAGACTCCAGTCCGATCAGTACCGCACTTAGGGTATAAACGGGTGGTTCGGCATCCGCTTCGTGCTGATGCTCGTGTTCATGATCATGCGTATTACCGGTGTTAGGTTGATACTCACCATGCACCAAGCCAAGCCCTGCTAATGGGATATACACTGCTTGGTCGACGGGAGTTCCCGTTCGCGCCAAAATTCCCGCAATACGGAACGGATGCTCATCGTGATCAGAGAAGCTCATGCCGCCACTACCGTGTGACACGGTCATCGCATCCGCAACGGCTAACTCAAGGGCTTCGGCAACATCTGCACCGACCACTGCACTATCCAGCTCCGCAAATGCCGAACCCGCTGCAAACTCGAGGTACTGCTGCTGACCATATTGAAAATGTTCAAACCAATCGGTGTTGGTTGCGACAACGGGAAAGCCGCGCACACTATCGCCCATGGCCATCGGGATGGTCCACGCCACGCCTGGAAGATTCTGTAGATGTTGGTAGCTATTCCAGCTCAACGTGTTGGTCAGGGCACCAATATGAAACACGCTACTGAGGAGCAATTGCGTTGAGCCGGTGCGAGCGCCAACAATCAAATCAGTCCCGCTGATTGTGTTCGCAAAGTTCTCTTGGGCTTGAACACGCACCCGCTCGACACCCAGCAATAAAATAGTACTGATGGCAATCGACAGGACAGTTAACCAAGCGGTAGTGCGACGATTCCACAGGCTAGCCAATGCGAGTCTAAACATGATGTACCCCGCCATGCACTGCAGGCGCCACGTTCAGCTCATTCAGTTCGACCACTCGCGGGAACTGTGCCGCCAGTGTTGCATCATGTGTCACAAATAATAACGTGCTGCCTTGCTCGTCACATTCTTTAAATAGCAGGTTGATAAACTCGTTACGATGGCTTTCGTCGAGCGCCGATGTGGGTTCATCAGCAATAATGAGTGCCGGCGCTCCCAATAGTGCTCGCGCCGCTGCCACGCGTTGTTGCTGACCAACACTTAAGGTCTGCGCGGATTGCTGTTGTTGCGCTGTGGTCAAGCCAAGATGGTCAAGCAAGGTTGCCGCTGCTGCGCGTACGGTTTGTCCGCTGGCTGCAATACGTTGCCGACGGGCGGGAGCAAATTGCACAGCGAGTTCGACATTCTGTTGCGCGGTGAGATAAGGAAGCAAATTGAATTGCTGGAAAATATAGCCAATTTCATTGGCCCGTAGACGATCGCGTTGACGCTGGGATAACGTGCTCAAATTATGATTAAGCACGTTCAATTGCCCCGATGTTGCTGAATGAATGCCAGCTATCAGGCTGAGTAACGTTGATTTCCCAGAACCGCTTGCGCCGCGAACCAATACGCGTTCACCACGATTAACTGACCACTGCGGAATGGTTAATACGGGCTGCTGCGCGCCCGGCCACGCAAAGGTTAAACCGTTTATGGCAACGCAGCAGTCTGACATCGTTCTACTTCGCTTGCGCGCGGTCAAACGAGGATTGGATTTCTTCTTTGGCTTCGTTGATATCGCCCCAGCCTTCAACTTTTACCCATTTCCCTTTTTCTAGCTCTTTGTAACGCTCGAAGAAGTGCGTGATTTGCGCTTTCAAAAGCTCTGGCAGATCGTTCACATCTTTGATGTGGTCATACTCTTTGGTCAGACTGCTCACAGGTACGCCGATCACTTTTGCGTCTTCGCCTTTTTCGTCGGTCATTTTTAATACGCCAACAGGACGAACCGTGATCACAGAACCTGCTTGGAGCGGGTAAGGGGTCGGAACCAAAACGTCTACCGGGTCACCATCCAATGACAACGTGTCGTTTACGTAGCCGTAGTTGGCTGGGTAAAACATCGGTGTAGACATAAACCGATCGACCCACAATGCACCTGAGTCTTTGTCGACTTCATATTTAATTGGCGCTGCGTTTGCAGGGATTTCGATGATTACGTTTACTTCATCAGGCAGGTTTTTACCTGCGGGTACCTTATTCAAGCTCATGATGGATCCTGTTTATCAAACGTCGTAAATAACTGAGTAAAAAAAAGGGCGTAATTTTTGGCCGCCTATTATATCGCTCGAAACCGCTAATGCGAACCTTTTAAGTATTGTAAGCAAGTGGTTACTTCGTCGCGAGAGCCCAAAATGACGCCACAGCGCTGATGAATATCGGTGGGCTGAATATCGAGTATTCGTCCCTCACCTGTATCAGCAAGCCCACCGGCTTGCTCGATGAGCCAGGCCATTGGGTTCCCCTCGTACATAAGGCGCAATTTGTAGGGTTTATTGGCTTTGCGACTATCCCACGGATAACTGAAAAAGCCACCGCGAGTCAGTACGCGATGGACATCGGCAACCATGGCTGCAACCCAACGCATGTTATAGTCTTTGCCACGCGGACCTGACTTACCGAGGAGCAAGTCATCAATATAGCGACGCATTTCCGGTTGCCAATGACGATGATTCGACATATTGATGGCAAATTCTGAGGTTGACGGAGCAATGTTCACATCGGCTTCAGTAAGCAAGAATTCTCCGACTGTTTGATCCAACGTGAACATTTTCACGCCTTTACCGGTGGTGAACACTAACATGGTGCGCGGACCATAAAGGATATAGCCTGCAGCGACCTGATTGGAACCGGGCTGCAAGAACATCTCAACATCGACACCGCTTTCAGCGGTTGCTGGCAGAACCGAGAAAATGGTTCCGACCATTGAGTTAATGTCGATATTGGAGCTCCCATCGAGCGGATCGAAAGCAACCAGATATCTGCCATCTAATGTCCCGCTAACAATACCTTCTTCTTCCTCAGACGCCACCGCTCGAACATGCTTACATTCGAGCAAAATATCTTTGAGCAATTGGTTGGCTAATACGTCGAGTTTTTTCTGAGTTTCGCCCTGAATGTTTTCATCTAAGGTCGAGCCAAGAACGCCCGCCAGTTTGCCTTGGCCGCAGCGGAATGAGATCTCTTTGGCACAAATTTGCAGGGTATTGATGACAGAAATTAAGACTTCGTCAACCTGGTCGTTGCGCAGTGTCGGAATTAGGCGCTGCATATAACCCTCATGCTTACGTTCTGAAATGGATGACCACGATAACGTGCTCATGTTTGGGTATTCGAAAAACGCGCGTAAGTTTACCGCAATTTTCAGCAAAATGCCTGTCCTGAATCTTACGGATTCGAGACTGCATGCTACACTAAGGCAATTTTTTAGTGCTCTGGATTAGTAGCGGCTGCGCGACAGGCTTCGTAGAAGGATTTCTGAACGATCATGCATATTCATATTCTCGGTATTTGCGGCACCTTTATGGGCGGTATCGCGGCGCTGGCAAAAGCTTCAGGGCATCGTGTCACAGGCAGTGATGCACAGGTCTATCCACCGATGAGTGATCAACTGCGAAGTTTGGGAATTGAGCTTTACGAAGGCTACGATGCTGCTCAATTTGAACCGCGGCCTGATTTAGTGATCGTCGGGAATGCCTTGAGTCGTGGTAATGCAGCTGTTGAAGCTATGTTGAATGAGCGCATTCCATACGTATCTGGGGCTCAATGGTTGCACGATGAAATTCTGCAACACAAATGGGTACTCGCCGTTGCTGGAACCCATGGTAAAACCACAACTTCGAGCATGCTGGCGTGGCTTCTCGATTACGCCGGTTTAGATCCGAGTTTCATTATTGGTGGCGTACTGCCAAACTTTAATGCGTCAGCGCGGCTGACATCCAGTAACTTTTTCGTTATTGAAGCGGATGAGTACGATACC
>DASSWH010000160.1:0-3415 GCA_035705175.1 Pseudidiomarina sp. | reverse complement strand
ACTGATTAGCACGAGTGACAAAGATATGGCTCAGCTTGTGAATGATCATGTGATGCTGATCAACACTATGACCGATACATTGCTTGATGCCGATGGCGTTGTCGATAAATACGGTATCAAGCCAGAGCAAATGATTGATCTGCTGTCGCTGATGGGTGATAGCTCCGATAATATTCCAGGACTACCGAAAGTGGGCGAAAAGACCGCATTAGCGATGCTCCAGGGTATGGGCTCAATCGATGCGATGTTGGCCAATCCCGAAAAGATTGCCGAGCTAAATTTTCGTGGCGCCAAAACGATGCCAGAAAAACTCAAAGAGCATGCCGATATTCTCGCTATGTCGAAGGAGCTCGCCACGATTAAGTTAGATGTCGAGCTGGCATTGAAACCAGATGAGCTTTCAATTCAAGAGCCGAATATCGCGAAGCTGCAAGAGCTTTATACCTACTGTGAGTTTCGACGTTGGCTAGCAGAATTGGCGGAGCAAGGTCCAGTTACTGCACGGTCATCTTCTGCTCCCAATAGTCAGCCAAGTCAGGGGTCCTTGCTCGAACAACCCATTAAGCATGACGATTACATTACGATTCTTGATAAAGAAACATTTGCAAGCTGGATTGATGAGCTTAAGCAGGCAGATACTTTTGCATTCGATACCGAAACCACCAGCCTCAATTATATGGAAGCTGAATTGGTCGGCCTGTCGTTTGCAATGGAAGCGGGTAAGGCTGCGTATGTGCCTGTGGCGCATGACTATGCTGGCGCCCCGGAACAACTATCACGTGAGTTTGTGCTCAAGCAACTAAAGCCAATTCTCGAAGCTGATAAGCCAGGCAAAATTGGTCAGAACCTGAAATATGATGGACATATTCTGCGCCGCTACGGAATCCGTTTGGCGGGTATTGCTAATGACACCATGCTAGCGTCGTATGTTTTTAATAGTGTTGGCTCGCGGCACGATATGGATACCTTGAGCTTGCAGTATCTGGGGCACAAGCCGATTAAGTTTGAAGATATTGCTGGCAAGGGCGCAAAGCAAATTACGTTTAATCAAATCGCTTTGGAAGAAGCGGCCCCTTACGCCGCAGAAGATGCTGACGTCACCTTGCAGTTACATCAACGTCTTTGGCAGGAAGTGTCAGCAGTACCCAGTCTGAAGCGAGTTCTTACTGAAATTGAGCTCCCACTGGTCCCGATTTTGACCGATATGGAACAGCACGGCGTTCAAATTGACGCCAAGTTGCTGGCGGCACAAAGCAAAGAAATAGCAGCGAAGCTGAAAGCGCTTGAAGAGCAAGCCTTCACTATTGCTGGCCGCGAGTTTAATTTAGGATCACCAAAGCAATTGCAAGAAATTTTGTTTGATGAGCTGCAGTTGCCGGTGATCAAGAAAACTCCGAAGGGGGCTCCATCAACAGCGGAAGAAGTGCTGCAAGAACTTGCGCACGACTATCCGTTACCTGACGTGATTATGCAACACCGTGGTCTGAGTAAACTGAAGTCTACCTACACGGACAAGTTACCGAAGATGATGAATGCCGATACCCATCGTGTGCACACGTCCTATCATCAAGCGGTAACGGCTACTGGGCGTTTATCATCCAGTGATCCGAACTTACAAAATATCCCGATCCGAACCGCTGAAGGACGCCGTGTTCGGCAGGCTTTCACTGCGCCGCAGGGCTATAAGATTATGGCCATCGATTACAGTCAAATTGAGCTGCGAATCATGGCCCATTTGTCGTCTGATCCACAGTTGGTTGATGCGTTCAGCAAAGGTCGTGACATTCATGCTGCTACTGCCGCTGAAGTATTTGGCGTGCAGCTTGATCAAGTGACTACCGAGCAACGTCGACGTGCTAAAGCGGTCAATTTTGGTCTGATTTATGGGATGAGCGCTTTTGGTTTGTCACGTCAGTTAGATATTCCGCGGCATGAGGCACAGCAATACATGGATAAGTATTTCGAACGCTTCCCAGGCGTCCTCGAGTATATGGAAAAGACACGTCAACAAGCGAAGCGTGATGGGTTTGTCGAAACCATTTTTGGCCGGCGTTTGCACTTACCAGAAATTCGTGCGCAAAATGGCGCGCGCCGCAAAGCGGCGGAACGTGCGGCCATTAACGCACCGATGCAGGGATCTGCGGCCGATATTATTAAACGTGCCATGATTGATGTTGCTGACTACCTAACGAGCACTGCTAAAGATGGCGAAGCCTATATGATTATGCAGGTTCACGATGAACTGGTGTTTGAAGTTCGTGAAGAGCTGCTGGAATCATTTCAAACCAAGCTTGTTGAGGTGATGGAACAGGCTGTTACGTTGAAAGTTCCTTTGATTGCAGAAGCTGGAGTTGGAAATAATTGGGATGAAGCACATTAAATAATGAATGAAATCAATGTTCTATAGTTTAGGTTAAAAAAAGAACAGGGATTTCTGAACTTTTGTAAAGAGCGTCAGTCTGAATTGATGAAAGGCGCATTAAACGAGTATTTTGTCCGTTTAATCTTTCGAAGAGATGTTCTCTCTCCCTGGATTGTAAGATGTATTTTCGCCCGGCTTTATGCCGGGCTTTTTCTTTTCCGATTCGCAATCCAGACCCCACTCAGTATGGCGACCATACCCAAAGCGTGTTCTAAAAAGAATGATTCGCCATCAGCTACCCCAAGTAAGAGCGCAACGATCGGAATCAGGTAGGTCACCGAACTCGTGAAAGTGGTATCAGACATTTTCACCACAGTATTAAAGATAATCAGTGCACCTGCCGTTCCAACAATACCCAGTGCCAATACAGCGGTGAGCGCAAATACGAATTGCGGATCATTGGTTTGTTCCAAAATTGGTGTACCCAAAAATAAGTAGAGTGCAGCAGGGGGAGCGAAAAGGAATAATGATACTCCGGTAATAGTAAGTGCGCCGAGATCAGATATTTTGTGCTTGATTAGGTTGAGATTGAGCCCGTAGCAAACAGTAGCTGCAATAATAAGTAAGCCATAAGCATTGAAATCCAGCTCACCGTTTGCGGAAGCAGTCACCAGCAGAATGGTTCCCGCCATACCAATCACGATGCCAAGCCACTGTTGCAACCGTGATGTTTGCTTGAACAGCAGCACCCCGATGATCAGGGTCGCGAGTGGCGTGAAAGTATTGAGTACACCGGTTACACCGCTAGCTATTTCAGTTTGTGCAAACGCAAACAAGAAAGCGGGTATAAAACTACCGACCATACCTACGGTGATAAGTTTTGGCCAATGCTGTCGTTGTACGGTTCGAAAGCGACGTAAAATAAACGGTAGCAGCACAAATCCAGCAGAGGCAATTCGAATAGCCGCGAGTTGGTCTGGTCGAAATGCGAGTAAACCTTTTTTGATGAGTAAAAACGAAGCGCCCCAAATCAGGGCGAGTAAACCCAGTAAC
>DASSWH010000159.1:0-4788 GCA_035705175.1 Pseudidiomarina sp. | reverse complement strand
CGTGTCCTGTAGGATAACGCCTGGACTCAGGTGTGTTTGAGTCGACGCCTGCTTTTGCGGTCGCAAAAGTAATTGGCGTGGCAAAAGTCATCCGCAGCGATTTGTTAGCTGTACCCGCGCCAAGGCTATTAAGTGCATTTATTCGAGCTGCCAACTTAGTACTCCATTCCTTGCTGGGTCTGCGAGGGCGAGGGTATTTGAGTTGAGCCACGAACCCAAGCACTTGAGAAAATGGCACCTTACCGAGATTTTTGCCGAATTTATGCCGCAATCCATCAAGCCCTACGACACCGGAACCATAAAACGCGATTGCCAAGTAAGCAGACGCGATTCGACGTTTTGAGGTTAGCCGCACGAGCATCAACGCAAGCATTTGTTCCCGAATTTTACGGCGTATCGTTCGTTCGTGACGGTCGGTGACAACGCGCACAAACTGCTGTTCAATAGTACTCGCACCATGCACTTGCCCTAGACGCATGCGAACCCATACGGCTCTGGACATTGCAATGACGTCGATCCCAGGATGAAGCTTGTTGCGATGATCCTCGGCGAGAAATAAGGCATCAACAAAGGCGTCTGGTACAGACTCTCCTAACCGAATGGCGATTTCGAGGCAATCTTCAAGATCAGAACGAAGTCTCTTAGATCCAAATCGACCCAGAAGTAACGACATCAGGCTCAACGGAGCGGCAAGCACCGAAAGGATAATTTTCAAAATTCGTTCCGTTGCCACTTCACTGCACCGTCTTGATTAGCAACCATCGAGCTGAAGCTCCCAGCCATTTCGTCATTGGAGTTGAAGATGAGATCGTAGAAGTTGGTCGACTCACGACCATGACCATCTTCGACAACATGTAGCACAATACGGTCTTTCGAAAAGTAGTTCTTTTGCACAAATCCTTCGACCACACCTCTGGTACGGTTCTTAGCTTCGTATTCCCTCTCGCCAGTCGATGAGTTTTCGTAGATTTTCTCAACGGTGCCCTCAATTCGGTTTCCTTCCCGCCAAAGCATAGCTACATATCGCAGGATCATGCCTTTGTAGGGGGTATAGGCTGAATTAACGGTACGCATCTCAAAGAACCACCGGCCTGTGACCTCCGGGAGCGGGAAAAACTTCTCCCGAATCCAGAAAAATAGAAAGGCCAGAATCCCACCACCGATTACGGTCGCAAGCAGGCTACACAAGAAGTTTAATGCGAACAGCTCTTTGGTCATGCGCCGCCTGTTTCCTGATAAAGCTAACAGTGTATTAATGAGGTCGTCGACCTCATAATAAACATTAGCGTGAATGGATCATAATTTGAGAGATTGATCGGCTCCGTTTTTAATCCGATAAAATTAGGTGTTTTTTGGGTGAAATATAGGCGTATTTATTAATCGTGAATGATTCACGAGTAGTTTTTGGATTCTGTCAGGGACGGCAAATGTTAAATAAGAATTCAGGGAGGAGGTCATTTCCATGTCGTCATCTTCATTTCGCAACTCCATTCGAGAATTCATGCTGGCCCGGCGTTATAGCCTGAGGCTCATCGACACATATTTGCATTTCATTAAGTATTTCATAGTTTTTAACAACAAGAAACACCCTATGTGTATGGGCCAAACTGAAGTCAGAGTCCTACTTAATCATTTTGCGATTCGTCAGCGAGATTGTGGTTTCAACAGAATTGTTGAAGAAGAGATCGGGGTTTCAGTAGCGAATCGCGATAACAAAATACTGCTTACGGCCATCGGCAACGTGGATCACAACTTCGTCATCAACAGTTTTGCCAAGTAGTGCCCGGGCCAGTGGTGAGTCGACGCTGATATTGCCTTTTTCGTGGTCAATTTCGTCAGGGCCGACGATGCGGTATTCGACTTGTTTACCGTCATCGGTTTCGAGCTTGATATAAGCGGCGAAGAACACCCGCCCGGGATCATCGGGCGTGTCGTGGATAACTTTTAGATCAGGAATACGTTTTTGCAGATAGCGAATGCGTCGATCCAGTTCCCGCAGTTCTTTTTTACGGTAAATATATTCGGCATTTTCACTGCGATCGCCCTCTGCCGCAGCCGCCGCCAATGCTTGCACGACGACACGGCGGCGTTGCCAGCGCTCGCTGAGTTCCTGATTCATCAGGAACATGCCATTGGGCGTGATGTAGGGTGAACTGGCCATCAGGCGGTGTGCAATGTCGCTTGCAGTTTGCTTTCATCGATTTGTGCTTGCAGCCGCGTGGCAATCAAACGCATATCAGTTTCAGCATTTTCCAGGCAACTGGTGCCGCCCGGTGATGGCGTCATATTAAAGACAATGCCGGTGCCGGGATTGATTTTGGCCTCACCAAGCATCAGCTTGGCGTTAACTTTATCTATCAATTGTGGCCGTACACCGCCGAAGCCTTTGGCAAATTGCACATCTTTAAATTGTAATGACGGCACGATTTTGCGGACGTCTTTTAAAAACAGCCAGCGCCGTAATAACGGCACTTCAAACAGGAAATTTTTGAAAATATAGTTACGGATATCTTTAATCCGGAACAGATCCCAGAATACTCTCAGCACCCGGCTATCTAATCTTAATACCCGTAAGAATTCGAAGAAGGTGCTGCTGTTATAACGCTCGAGCAATGGCAGCAATAACGCTGTCGGTCCAAAACGGGTTTTACCGTCCACCAGGACATCGGGATCACCATGTACGGCGGCAAATGGCAGTTTGTCGTTTTGCACGGTATAGACTTTGCCGTTGAGTTTTTGCGGTGTGAAGTAAAAACTGCCCGCGACCGGCAAGCAAGAAAACTCCAGGCCATAACCCATTTGCTGGGCTAGCAATAAGCTATGACCACCGGCTGATACCACGACACTGCGGGCTTTAATAACTTTGTCTTTGGTGATTATTGAAAACACACCATCCTGCTCGACGATGTCTTGAACATGACAGTTAAATTGCACGCTGAGTTGTTTATCGCTGTGTTTTTTGGCTTCGCGAACAAAGGCCTGCGACAGTTGCTGGTAATCAACGGCGCTGTAATCATCCAGTACTGCAAGCGCTACACAAGGCTCCGGACGCATGCTGCCGTTAACCATCACCACATTGGGCTCAATAGCACCGATATCGGATTTTTCCAACAGTTTCATTTCCGGAAACACATCGCGAAAGGTCTGATAACGCTGACGCAACTGGCGGCATTCGTTTTCACCTACACCCAGCACCATTTTCGGATATTTGAAAATGATCTTGTCAGCATCGGGTAAGCGTTTGGCAAAATTGACCAGCATTTGTGCGGCCGCTTTGACCTTGGTGGCTTTGTCCAAAGAGTAGTTTGTTTCGATATCGCCGCAATGAATGGTCTGGCTATTATTACGGCTGTGCGAATTCACTTTGGCAACGGCATCGTATTTTTCAACCAAGACGATATCGTTAATATCTGTGTATTCGGCCAGCATATATAGTAATGCCGTACCGCAAACGCCACCGCCAACGACGGCGACCTGATGAATCTTATCAGTCATAGGGAATCCAGCTTAGGTCAGCCGGAAATTTTAACAAATTGAGATTGTTTGCGTGGAAAAATCCACTCACAAAATCAGCCGTTGCCACCCTCACGTTTACCGCCAAAGCGTGGAATATGCGACAGGATTTGCTGGAGATCCTGCTCGCCTTTTTCGGCAACCGGTTTGAACTCAGCCGCTTGCTGTAACTGCCGAACTTCCTGCATCAGTTTGCTGAGTGATGCATTATCCGGTAACGGCAATTCTGCTGCGGCTTCCAGGCTGGCAGAATGATCGGTATTTTCCGGGATCTGTCGTTGTAATTCGCTGACTTCTGACATTAAATCGTCGAGTTCGTCCTGCGGTGGCAGCGGTGGTTGCGAGACTTCTTCAAAGCGCGCCATTTGTAACTCAGTTTCTAAACGCTCCCGCTCAGCTTGTTCCTGCTCGACCGCCAGCGCTGCAGCAAAATCATCGGCCGATGGCGACTGATCAACTGCTGATGATTCGTCTTCGGATAATTCGTCAGCGAGAGCTTCTGGTTCTACCGGTAACTCACTGGTACTTTCTGAATTTTCTTCAATATCTGATGTAGTTGGCGTTTCATTTTCTGGTGCCGGCATTGTTAAATCAGCCGCTTCATCCAACAGTTCATCAATATCGGTGACTTCTGGCTCTGTTGATTGAGGCGTTTCATCGACATCAACGGGAACATCAAACGCTGGCTCCTCAATTTCTGAAGACTTTTCTTCGTCGATTATTAAGGTTTCAGTTTCAACATCACTAACATCGGTGTCTTGGGGTGGCTCGTTAACACTTCGTTGTGTAGCAACTTCTGCATCTTGCAGTATGTCTTCCGAAACATTGGTCTGGTTTTCTGCAACAGTTTCTGTGGGTTGCTTATTTTCAACTTCATCCGCGATATCAACTTGCGGCCAATCAGCGCTATCAAAAGATTCGGCATCATCAATAGCACTGATATCAACTTCGACGTCGTCCTGAATTTGATTAAGATCTTCCGTCGACTCTGCTGGTTTGGTTGAAATTGGTTCTACAGCCGCTGCAACGGTTGTTGTTTGTGACGCCTTTAGTGCAGCTGTTTTCTGACGCAGCCGCTCACGCAATCTGGCTAATTCATCTTGTTGATTGGAAGGTTCTTCTGGCGCAGCTGGATCTGATTCAAAAGCGGGTTCTGACTCTGCTTCAGGCTCTAACTCGGCTTCTGGTTCCAGTTCAGATTCAGGCTCTAACTCAGCTTCTGGCTCTAACTCAGCTTCTGGCTCTAACTCAGCTTCTGGCTCTAACTCAGCTTCT
>DASSWH010000158.1:0-2193 GCA_035705175.1 Pseudidiomarina sp. | reverse complement strand
AAGCCTGTGCCGACCAGTTGCGTCGCCAACAACGTTTGGCACGCCGTCAACAGCAGGAGCGCAGTCGCTGATGATACCTCGACGAAAGAAACGATTGGTTTGGGTGTTCGTGTTGATTCTGGGTGTGTCGGTATCTGCCGGACTTATTCTCACCGCACTCAACGAAAATATTGACCTTTTTTATACCCCAAGTGAGCTTGTGGAAGGCAAAGGAAAGGATTTGCGAAAGCCCGAGGTGGGTCAGCGCTTGCGGCTCGGCGGTATGGTGGTTGAAGGTTCTGTAAGCCGCAACCCTGAAACACTTGAAGTCAGCTTTAAAGTAACGGATATCGGCCCTGAAGTGACGGTCAACTACACCGGAATTCTTCCTGATCTGTTTCGTGAGGGGCAAGGTATCGTGGCGCAAGGCGTGCTGGTGGAACCGCGGGTACTACAAGCAACTGAAGTGTTAGCGAAACATGATGAGGAGTACTTGCCGCCAGAAATTGCTGAGGCGATGAAAGGCATCAAACATGTGAATCCAAATTCAAACGAAGCGTTCAACCAGCCGAAGCCAGTAGACCAGCAGAACAGCAGCAAAGACGCTGAAGGCGGTTACTAAACATGATCGCTGAATTGGGACAAATGACGCTGGCCGTAGCGCTGGCATTTTCACTGGTACTTGCTGTTTATCCGTTATGGGGTGCCTATAGAGGCCATAGCGGTGCGATGTTACTCGCACGACCATTGGCATACGGACAGTTTATATTTACGCTGTTGGCCTATGGAGCGCTTACTTGGGCCTTCATTGTGAATGATTTTAGCATCTACTATGTCGCCGCAAATTCCAATTCGCAGTTACCCTTAGCCTATCGTATGACTGCAGTGTGGGGCTCTCATGAAGGCTCCTTCTTGCTGTGGATGTTGATGCAGTCGGGCTGGATAGCTGCGGTTGCCCTGTTTTCGAAACGAATGCCAGTGAGCATGATGGCGCGAGTGCTTGCCATTTTGGGCCTGATTAGCGTTGGCTTCTATTCGTTTATGATGTCGGTCTCGAATCCATTTGAACGAACAATCCCGCTGATCCCAGTCGATGGCCGTGACTTAAATCCGTTATTGCAAGACCCCGGTATGATTATTCACCCACCGCTGTTGTATATGGGCTATGTGGGATTCTCGGTTGCCTTCGCTTTTGCTATAGCGGCATTGCTCTCAGGCAAACTTGATGCGGCTTGGGCGCGTTGGTCGCGACCGTGGGCGACGGCTGCGTGGGCTTTTCTAACATTGGGTATTGCCGTAGGAAGTTGGTGGGCGTATTACGAGCTAGGTTGGGGTGGCTGGTGGTTCTGGGATCCGGTCGAGAACGCTAGTTTAATGCCATGGCTTGTCGGTACGGCGCTAATTCATTCGCTAGCCGTGACTGAAAAGCGCGGTACCTTTAAAGCATGGACCGTATTGTTAGCCATTTCAGCATTTAGTTTGAGTCTGTTAGGCACCTTTTTAGTGCGTTCTGGTGTAATAGTTTCCGTTCATGCCTTTGCGACAGACCCAGCCCGGGGACTTTTCATATTGGCGCTGCTAGTCATTGTAATCGGCGGCTCGTTATTACTGTATGCACTTCGAGCAGGGACCGTTAATTCGCGTACCAAATATGATGTGGCATCGCGAGAAGTCTTGTTGTTGTCGAACAATATTTTGTTGATAGCGGCAACCGTAGTCGTACTACTGGGAACGTTATTACCGTTAGTGCATAAAGAGTTGGGATTAGGTTCCATCTCAATCGGGGTGCCGTTTTTTAATCAAATGTTCACTTATTTGATTGTTCCGTTCGTATTTTTTATGGGACTTGGACCACTCTTCAAATGGCGTCGGCAACAACTAGCACCACTGCGCAATGAGCTCGTTTTAGCCATGGTGCTCGCTGTCGGATTAGCATTTTTATTGCCATCAATTCTTGCTGACACCATACAAGGAATGGCGGTACTCGGACTGCTGCTGGCCTTCTGGATAGTGCTGTGTTTGGTCACCGAGCTCAAACAACGAATTCAACAACGGGGGCAGGGTCTGGCTAGTCTGACTCGACTTGGTCGGAGTCACTGGGGCATGGTACTTGGACACTTGGGGTTTGCGGTAACGTTAATCGGAATTGCTGCGGTGAGTCAGTATGAAGTCGAACGTGACGTGCGTTTGGCTCCTGGAGAATCTGTGACCGTG
>DASSWH010000157.1:0-3044 GCA_035705175.1 Pseudidiomarina sp. | reverse complement strand
AAGCCCTCTCTTAAGAGGTTAATACCGACCAATACATCAAACTCGCCCAAACGTAGATCACGGATAATCTCCATCCGTTCAACCGTATCGATATCAGAGTGCAGATAACGGACGCGAATGCCATGCTCATCCAGATAGTCACTCAGATCTTCGGCCATCTTCTTGGTCAGTGTCGTTGCCAATACCCGTTCATTTTTTGCCGTGCGCAAGCGCACTTCAGACATCAAGTCATCGACCTGTGTACCCACCGGGCGGATTTCAATTTCTGGATCGATTAAACCGGTAGGTCGAACCACCTGCTCCACCACTTCACCCGCACATTTCTCAATTTCATATTTGCCAGGTGTCGCACTCACATAAATGGTTTGTGGTGCTATGGCTTCAAACTCATCAAATTTAAGCGGCCGATTATCGAGCGCCGACGGCAACCTGAAGCCGTAATTCACTAAGTTTTCTTTACGCGAACGATCGCCTTTATACATAGCGCCAACTTGCGAGACCGTCACATGCGATTCATCAATAATCAGTAATGCATCATCGGGCAAATAATCCAGTAACGTGGGAGGTGGTTCGCCAGGAGCGCGTCCTGACAAATACCGTGAATAGTTCTCGATTCCCGAACAATAACCGAGCTCGTTCATCATTTCGATATCGAATTGTGTACGCTGGCTAATACGCTGCTCTTCCAGCAACTTATTTTGATCGAGTAAATCTCGTTTGCGCTCTGCTAGCTCCACTTTAATATGTTCAATCGCTTTCAGTAACGTTTCTCGGGGAGTCACGTAGTGTGATTTCGGATACACAGTCACGCGTGCCACATCGGCCTCCGTAATCTGCCCCGTTAGCGGCTCAAAAAAGCTAATTCGATCGATTTCTTGGTCAAATAATTCCACGCGAATCGCCAATTGCTCAGATTCTGCTGGAAATATATCAATGACTTCACCGCGCACGCGGTACGTCGCACGCTCAAATGCAGCGTCGTTGCGCTTGTATTGCAGCTGAGCTAGACGGCGCAAAATATCACGTTGGTCAATAATGTCACCACGACGCAAATGCAACATCATGCTCATGTAGGCGTCGGGGTCACCCAAACCATAAATACAGGATACTGAAGCGACCAACACGACATCACGACGTTCCAACAATGCCTTGGTAGCCGACAGACGCATTTGTTCAATGTGCTCATTAATAGACGCATCTTTTTCGATAAACGTATCGGTGGTCGGCACGTAAGCTTCAGGTTGGTAATAGTCGTAATAGGAGACAAAATATTCGACCGCATTGTTCGGGAAGAACTCTTTCATCTCACCATACAATTGCGCAGCAAGCGTCTTATTATGCGCCAATATCAAAGTCGGACGTTGCACTTTCTGAATCACGTTCGCCATGGTAAACGTCTTACCCGAACCGGTAACGCCCAATAACGTCTGATGGGCTAATCCAGCTTCGAGGTTATCGACCAACTTCTCGATAGCCTGCGGTTGGTCGCCAGCTGGCTGATACGATGATACTAACTCGAAAGCACGACTCATGCGGTTTTCCCTACGTCTTGATAGTGTCGTTGTTCTTGACCAAGGACTCGCTGAAACGCATACCACGCCACACCCGCAGTGACGCAGTTTGCCACCACACCACCGACAAAGAGGCCATTGAGGTCAAACCAGAGTGCACCGAGATAACTCAACGGAATAAACATCACAAACAATCGAAAAACACTGAGGACCAAGGCCGATAATGGACGGTGCAAGGCATTGAAGCTTGAGTTGGTCAGAATAATGATTCCTTGTAATCCGTAGCCAAGCGGCATGATGTAAATAAATAAGCGGATAATTCGCGCCACTTCAAGATCATCCGTAAATGCCGCGGCAATAAATGGCGCTAAGGCTACCAACACCACATACATGACCAATTGAATCAAGAGAATCGACTGCAATGCCAATCGATATGCCGCCACTACCCGATCAAAGGCGTGCGCACCAAAATTTTGGCTGATTAACGGGGGGAGCGACATCGATAGTGCCAAAATGACCACGCTAGCGAGCGATTCCAAGCGAGTCCCTACGCCAAACGCCGCCACTGCTGGCGCGCCATAGCTCGCAACAATAGCGGTAAGAACTCCCATGGCGATGGGCGTCAACATATTCGCCCCCGCAGCTGGAACACCAATAGAGAGAATCTGTTTGGCTGAATGTATAAAACTAGCGCCGGCAGGTGCGATCAAAGTTAATAATTGCTTGTAATTGAGATACCAGAGTACCAACACCACACCAATGGTCCACGACAGCAAACTCGCCAGTGCTGCCCCTTGAATCCCAAACGCGGGTATCGGTCCCCAACCAAAAATCAAAATCGGATCAAAAATGGCGTTCAACAAGCCACCAGAGGCCATGATAATGGACGGAGTCCGCGTGTCGCCAGCCGCTCGGAGAACGGCATTCCCAACCATTGGCAATACCAATAGAGCCGCACCAATGAGCCAGACGTGCATATAGTCGCGAATATAAGGCATCAGGCGTGGTTGAGCTTGCAAACTGGTAAAGATAGGTTCGAGAAATAGATAGCCCAGTACCGACAATGCAGATACCAATAAGCCCGCTACGAGAAGGGCTACAGCCCCATCGAAACGCGCATGCTCCTCACGACCACTGCCCCGTTTACGCGCAATAACTGCCGAGGTGCCAATACCGAGACCGATAGCCAAACTGATGACCGTAAAGGTGACCGGAAACGTAAAACTGACTGCGGCCAGTGGGTCTGTGCCCAACATGCCAATAAAGAACGTATCGACAACATTGAAGCTGATCAACGTCAACACCCCAATAATCACGGGCCATGTCATTCGCCACAGCGTCGGTTTTATGGGATCGGAAACTAATGATTTAGCCTTCACTGCAGCGGCTACATTGCTCATTCACTACGCTCTTGTTGACGATGAAAAGAAAGACCTCATAGTGTACCGAAAGGACGCCTTTATCGCTACGCCTGAAACCCCGGAAAAGACACTTATTGACCGCGGACCAGATAGACATTTTTGGCTCGGAATC
>DASSWH010000156.1:0-6145 GCA_035705175.1 Pseudidiomarina sp. | reverse complement strand
TTCCAGGTTCAAACTTTATCGATATCTTAGCGATGTTCGAGAAAGATCCAAAAACCGAAGCGATCGTCATGATTGGTGAAATTGGTGGTACTGCAGAAGAAGAAGCTGCGGAATACATCAAAAACAACGTCACTAAGCCTGTTGTGTCTTATATTGCGGGTGTAACAGCACCTCCAGGTAAGCGCATGGGTCATGCGGGTGCAATTATTTCTGGTGGTAAGGGTACTGCCGACGAGAAGTTTGCTGCACTTGAAGCTGCCGGCGTAAAAACCGTCCGTAGTCTTGCCGACATCGGTAAAGCATTGCGTGAGAAAACGGGTTGGTAAGCGTTTTCGCAAACCTGAAGTGTACGCTTTGATGAGCAAAAGCCACACCAATTCGGTGTGGCTTTTTAGTTGCTCTATCTCAAAAAAGCCCTTACCGCTTCTGCAGTCTGCGCAGGTGCTTCTTCGTGAGGGACATGTCCCAACTCTGGGAAAATGACTAAGACGTTGTTGGGTAGGTCAGTTGCATAACGATGGGCATTAGCAACTGGAATCAAGCGGTCGCGGCCACCCCAAATAATTAGCGTAGGTTGAGTCAATTTGCGCAATGTATTGCTCTCATCGCGTGACTGTTGCAAAGCAAAACGTAATCGTAGCGCCCGCCGATTACCCTCCCGAAGCGTCATATCATAATACAGTTGCACTAAGTCATCCGTTACCCGAGATGGATCACCATAGACGTTTTCAACGCTCCGTCGAATCATAAATTTTGGTAAAAAATATTCCATAGAGTAACTCAACAGCGGTGACTGCGCGATGCGGAATCCCAAGGGCAATTCCTCAGGATTCCATGCATAGCCGCCACTTGGGTCCACAAGAATTAAGCGCAATACTCGTTCTGGATAGAACTCAGCGGTTTTCCACGCGATGTAGCCACCAAGCGAATTGCCGCCCAAGACAAACTCTTGAACCCCAATCTGTGTTGCAAAGTCAGCCACAAAATTTGCGTAGGTTTCGACTCGATAATCGTCGTCGGCACGTGGTCCTGTCAAAGCAAATCCCGGCAAGTCGAGTCGAATGATTTGCTGCTGGTCGCCTAACTCAGCGACCCAACCGTTCCAGGTATGTAAACTTGCTGAAGTGCCGTGCAGAAGAATGAGTGGTGGTTTGGAGTTTGCGACGCCTTCAACACGGTAATGCACCGTCATACCGTTAACTTGCGCAAATTGTGAAGGGGCCTGCGCATACTGGTTGTAGAGTTGTTGCACGGGTTTGTCGGGAGCCCACCACAGAATAAGAAGTAAAGCGATACCACCAAAAAACAACCACGCTAGATGTCCCAGTATACGCATTGAATTAATCTCCTGCTGCCGTGATCGGCGCAACCATGATACGCTTATTCCATGAGCGCTAGAAGCATCTAGTAGAGCAGAATCGAACAAGCAAAAAAAGAGGATTCTATGACAGAGGCATTTGTATATCACATCGGTACTGAAGGCCAACCTTGGGGGACAGAGGAAAAACAACGTTGGTTGAGCGAACAACATAAAAAGCGTTCGTATGTTGACGATGTAGTGACCGCTGTAAAAGCCTTAGCTGATCATTTCTCCGTTGAACGATACGGACGTCTCGATTATACCGTCGGTAGTTATGACCTTCTTGTCGTTAAAACTCGCTCGTGGCAATCCGAATTACCGACTATTGTGGTTACCGGAGGTGTACACGGCTATGAAACCAGTGGAGTCCATGGAGCATTGCGATTTTTACAAACTGTCGCGCCTGAGTATGAGGACAAGTTCAATATCGTCGTATTTCCCTGTCTGAGCCCATGGGGTTACGAGACGATTAATCGTTGGAATCCAACAGCAACAGATCCGAATCGTTCCTTTAAGGTGGGAAGTGGTGTGTTGGAATCAGAATTACCGATGAAATTTCTCGCCCAGCTGCAAGAACCTATTCTCATGCACGTTGATCTGCACGAGACCACAGATAGTGACAATTCCGAATTTCGTCCGGCGCTCGCGGCTCGGGACGGCAAGGTCAATACCAATTGGAATATTCCAGATGGATTTTATTTAGTCGGTGATGCTGATCGTCCCGAAGCTGCATTTCAGGGAGCCATTATTCGCAGTGTTGAAACCATTACCCACATCGCTGAACCGGATGATCATGGCCAGTTTATTGGGGTTCCTATGGAGCAAGTCGGTGTCATCAATTATTCAGCCAGACCATTGGGCTTATGTATGGGAATGACTGCTGCACGCTATGTCACTACAACAGAGGTGTATCCTGATAGTCCACGGACCAATCCTGAAGAGTGTATTGCGGCGCAAGTAGCGGCAATCACGGGTGGTCTTAATTACATTCTGAATTCATCTGAGTAGCACAATCAGTGACAGAATCACGGACTTTCAGACCAGTACGGATTATTTTGATGACCGCACTTGCCATTGTCGCATTTGCGGGAAATTCACTATTGGCGCGCTTGGCGTTGAAGGATGCAGCTATCGATGCCGGCTCGTTTACTTGGATACGTTTACTGGCTGGAGTTCTTACCTTGTTTATTTTGCTTGCTTTGCGGGGGCATCAACCCAAGCACTATATTGACCGTGGCAGTTGGCGTGGGGCGTTCGCGTTATTCGGCTATGCGGTGGCATTCTCCTATGCGTATGTCAGTTTAGAAACGGGTATTGGAGCGCTTATTTTATTTACTTCGGTTCAACTATCGATGTTGTTCATTGGTTGGTGGCAAGGCAATCGCGTGAGTCTCCCGGAATGGCTTGGAGTTATTCTGGCATTCAGTGGATTTGTTTATTTGATCTTGCCGCAGCTTAGTTTGCCGGATTCTTCGGTCGGCGTTGGCTTCATGATCGTGGCTGGCAGCTGTTGGGGTCTTTATTCCTTGGTAGGCCGAGGCTCGCGCGAACCATTATTGGATACGGCAAGCAACTTTACTCGAACCTTACCTATGGTAGGGTTGCTTTTATTCCTGACTTTCGACCACTCTGTATGGAGTGTCAGTGGCGTTTGGCTGGCTATATTGTCCGGGAGTCTCACCTCGGCTGTAGGGTACGCGATTTGGTATTTGGTGTTACCGTATTTAACAGTCACAGTGGCCGCTGTAAGCCAGTTAACCGTGCCGCTGGTTGCGACTCTAGGTGGTATTGTGTTTGCTAATGAGCAACTAACAATGCGACTGTTGGTCGCAACGGGGTTCATTGTCAGTGGAATTCTATGGGTCGTAGTGAGTCGCCGTCGAGGTCATAATTCTATTTCGTAGAGACTGAACAACCGTGAGGAATCATGCAGAATCGCTCCGTTCGCTTAATCGTGTTGCTTTGTTGCGCAGTAGGGGTATTCGCGCTCTATATCTACGCACAGCAGCCACGCGAGCAAATTAATATAAATTTGTTTCGGGAACAGGGTGAACTGAATGAACGCTGGTGGGTTCAATACCAGCTTGCTGAACCTGTTACTCGATTAGACTTTATTCGCACTCCGGATCAGAGCCGAGTCAAGCGTTGGTCGCCGGAATCAGCGGCGTTTATGATAGCTGTCGCGCCAAATGGAGACGAGTATATTCAACGAGTAGACCACCAGCCTTTTCAGTTTGTCAGCTTCGAGTTAACGCCAACCTACACCTATCTAGAACAAGACTATGCACCATTTTCGCCCTACTCGGATGGTGGCATGGCGTGGTTCACTGGACGTTTTAAAGTGTGTCCTGAAACATGTGAGTTCGCTGGTCAATATCGTTTCCATTTCACCATGCACAGTGCTGAAAGTGACCACATTGTTATTCCAGCAAAGTCTGCAACGGGTGAATTGAGTTGGTATGAGAGTGCTGATGATGGATTGATGGTCTATGTCGGTGAGCAAAAGCCTCAGTACACTGGAATGCCATTATTTATCGACCAAGGGTTACCGGCAGCCATGAAGAATGAGCTCAGATCAAGCCTAGAACCTATGTTAGATTATTTTGCTGCACGCCTGGGAGCGCTTGAAACCGAGCCTATGGTGTATGCGTCTTATAGTGATGTTTTGAATGGTCGGTATGGCAATCAGGGAGGGGTTATTGGCAACCAACTCTTTGTTCACTGGTATGGCATGGCATTGGAAGATCGACTTGTCGAGCCGACCTTCGTCAATGATACCTTATGGTTTTTTGCCCATGAGGTTGCGCATTTATATCAGCGTAATTTATTTGATAACAAGCATGCCTGGATTCACGAGGGAAGTGCTGAATGGATGGCTTATCGCTACTTGGAGAGCATTGGTGTGTCATCAGCGTATCTAAATAGTCGGCTTGAGCGCGCTAAAAAGTTGTGCGAACAGGCTGGTTCTGACGATCGAATTAGCCAAGACTATGCATGTGGTATGTTGCTGGCGAAAAGAATTGATGAAACGCTATTACGCGAATATCCCTTCGGCATTTATTATTTTTGGCAAGAATTTTTGGCGAATGCAAATGACCAGTCGTCTAATTATGAGGTTTTTCAGGAAACCTTAGCACGTCTGACTCATCAGCAGTTTGCCCAATCATTGGTGCAGAGTGCGCCGTAGTGATACTGGTAGCGATGAAGAATGGTCGCCCGAAGCGATCTGAATCGTTTATATAACGGTATTTTGTCTATACTGTATTTGCAGAATGACATCAATAAATTTTGTTGAAAGTAACAACAGGAGATATTTGGTATGAAGCAATTGTCGATCACAGCCACCGTTCTTGTCTCATTGACCCTCTCGCCATTGGTCGTTGCGATGAGTGAGTCTGATCGAGATAAACAAGCTCCCGGTTTCTACCGTATGGCTTTAGGTGATTTTAAGGTCACCGCTATTAGTGATGGAACCGTTGCGTTACCCGTTCATGATTTACTTCATTTAGAAGCTGATTCGGTGCGTGAGCGGTTAGCGGAAGACTTTCTTAGTAGTCCGTTAGAAACGTCAGTGAATGGGTATCTTGTTGATACCGGCGAACAACAAATTCTGATAGATGCCGGTGCAGGTTCTTTATTTGGACCTACGCTCGGTTTCTTAAGGGATAATTTATGGATGGCAGGTTATAAACCTGAGGATATTGATGCAGTATTGATTACCCATATGCATCCTGACCATGTCGGTGGATTGATGAACGCGGGTGAAAAAGTGTTTCCCAACGCGACCATTCATGTCGATGCTGATGATGCTGAATTTTGGCTCAGCGAGGCAAATTTGAATGCTGCCGCAGAGAGTGATAAAGGCTTTTTCCAAGGCGCTCAAGCGTCTCTATTGCCTTATCAAAATAGTAATCAATTAATGCCGTTCAACGACGGTGATGAACTCATAGCAGGTATCAAGGTAAACCCAACTCCGGGACACACGCCAGGCCACAGTGTCTATCATGTCTCCAGTCAAGGTGAAACGCTGGTTGTCTGGGGGGATATCATGCATGTGGCAAGTGTACAATTTGCGGACCCAAGCGTCACCATTGCCTTTGACACCAATAGCGAGCAAGCCTTATCGCAGCGGCGTCGTATCTTTGCAGAGGTTGCTGAACAGGGGCATTGGGTTGCTGGAGCGCACCTATCGTTTCCAGGCATTGGCCATGTAGCCAATGCTGAAGAAGGATATCGCTGGGTGCCTATTAACTACAGTACCCAGCTATAGCCGAATGGCGTTGAGGCGCTATGCAAGCGCCTCAATTTCATCTTGTGCCGCTTGTAACGCTTGTTCGCGAGGTTCCTCACCGAGATTCAATCCTTCGGCGCGAACAATGTGTACGTGATTAATACCGATAAAGCCTAATGCTTGGCGCAAGTAACTTTCTTGGTGATCCATCGCAGCGGCTTCACCTTTGCTATAAATACCACCACGCCCTGACGCGATATATGCCGTCTTGCCTGTGAGCAACCCTTGAGGTCCATGCTCGGTGTACTTAAAGGTTACGCCAGCTTTTAACACTCGGTCTAACCAAGCTTTGAGCTGAGTGGGGATGGTGAAATTATACATCGGCGCCCCAATCACAATGATATCGGCTGCTTGTAATTCAGCAATTAGCTCTTGGCTGAGCGCGTTATTGCCATCCATTAATGTTTCGGCGTCCAAGTGCGGAACGGGTTGTGTCACTAAGTCACGATAGGTGACATCATAGTTCCCCGTTTTCTGCAAACGCTCAACGATAC
>DASSWH010000155.1:0-3085 GCA_035705175.1 Pseudidiomarina sp. | reverse complement strand
AAATTGGGCATATTGAAGGTAGCATCGCTGAAGCGCTGCTGATCACGCAACAATGCGCGGTTGCCCCGGCTGATTTGAATGAGCCCGTTGCAACGGTTTATTTGTATCAGGGCCATAGTTTGGATATTGCTACTTTGGCTGACAATGGAGGCAGTGAAGGACAAGAAGCGTATGCTTCAACGAGTGTGAATTTTGATGGCGCCACCGCTTACAATTTTGAAATAGGCTACGTGGAAGCGGGCGACTACACAGCGGTGTGGTCGTGTGATACCGATGATGAACCAGAGACCGACGATGACATTAGTCTGGTCACTGATGCTTTACAAGAAGTACAAGTGAGTGCTGACGGTGAAGTCACCGTGATTTCGTTTGGTTCTGAATAGTTTTAGTCGAAACCGTCTCATCTATGTAGTCCTGAGACAAAATAATCTCTCCCGTTCGGGGTTCCGTCTACGGAGCCCTTTTTTTTACCTTCCGTTCATCTGTCATTCACGCCATACTAATCTGACTTAGCTCGAAACGCCTAGATCCAAATCTCAGTGTGCAGGAAAATAATGATGAACAGAACCTTCAAGCGGATAGCCCTACGAACTGCGCTGATAAGCAGTATTGCGTTTTCTTCGGCGGGCGTGATAGCGCAAGTCAATCTGAATTCCAATTTAGAGACTACGAAGCTTTGTATTTCGGGTCATGAACCGAAAATTAATGTTGAGATTGCCGATACCTTCGAAACTCGTGCTCGAGGATTGATGGCTCGCGAGTCTTTAGCTGAACATGCGGGTATGTGGTTTGTCTATGAAACGGAACGTCCCGGTAGTGCCGGTTTTTGGATGTTTAACACCTATATACCGCTCGATATTGCCTACCTTGATAAACAGGGCCGTATTCTGACCATCATCGCCATGGATCCATGTCCAAGTATTGATACCCAGCGTTGCCCAGCCTATGATCCCGGTGTCAGCTATTTTAGTGCACTTGAGTTAAATCAGGGCTACTTCGATAAATATGATATTCAAGTTGGCGCAACCGTTCGCCCCTGCAACGAAGGAGAATAATAAATGCAAAAACTAGCATTACTACTGGTAGGCAGCTGTTTAATAGCTGCTTGCAGTCCGGCGTCTGAGGCGCCGCAGAATACTCAAGCCGAGCCCGCGGTTCAAGTTGATCCTTATAATTTCAATGAAAACTATCGTAGCTATCTAGAGACCTTGAGTTCAGACGAATTTGCGGGTCGTGCACCAGCAAGCGTGGGCGAAGAGAAAACGGTTGCTTTTGTTGAAAAAAAATTCCGCGAGTGGGGATTAAAACCGTATAACACGGCAGAAAATAATTATCAGCAACAAGTGCCGTTGGTCAAAATGATGCCTTTCAAAGTGTCCGATATGACCTTTAGTAACGATAAACTAGACCCATTAGCTTATCGTACGCAAATGATGGCGTGGTCGCCGCGAGTCATGGAAGAAGTAGCCATCGAAGACAGCGAACTTGTATTTGCTGGCTACGGCATTGTTGCGCCGGAATTTGGTTGGAATGATTACGAAGGTCTCGATGTTGAGGGCAAAACGGTTGTAGTCCTTGTCAATGATCCTGGGTATGACACACAAGATCCTGAACTGTTTAATGGCAAAGCAATGACCTATTATGGGCGGTGGACCTATAAGTTTGAAGAAGCTGCGCGTCAGGGTGCAGAGGGCGTCATTGTGATCCATGAAACCGGACCAGCCGGATACGGGTGGGGAGTGATTGCGGGTGGCTCACCGTTGCGGTTTGACTTAGCGCGTGAGAATAAAAATATGGATCGCGCGGCGATAGAAGGATGGATAACAGCGGAAAGCGCTGATCAGCTCTTTGCACAAATAGGTTCGTCGTATGAGGAAATGCGCTTAGCAGCTCAGCGACCTGACTTTCAACCGATATCTTTAGATACTGGATTATCGGTGTCGGTAAGTACGAAGTTTGAATATTTAAATTCGCCTAATTTGATTGGTTATATTGAAGGTAAGTTGTACCCAGAAGAACACGTTATCTATATGGCACATTGGGATCACATGGGTGTCGATCCTATAAACCCTGACGATGGGATCTTTAATGGTGCGCAAGATAACGCGAGCGGCACGGCTGGAGTGATGGCTTTGGCGGAGTTTTGGGCCAGTCAACCGCAACCTGATCGCTCTGTAGTCTTTATCTTAGTTACAGCTGAGGAACGCGGCTTACTGGGTTCCAATTGGTACGCAAATCATCCCATGTTACCTCTCGAGAAAGCCGTCGCCGGGATTAATATGGACGTTTTAAATGTTTATGGTCCGATGAATGACATGGTCGTTGTTGGTTACGGTAATTCTGAGCTTGAAGAACTATTGGCTACCTACGTTGAGCAACAAGGGCGCTACGTAGCGCCAGAGCCAAATCCGGAAGTTGGGTCTTTCTATCGCTCGGATCACTTTAATTTAGCCAAAGTTGGCGTTCCGATGCTGTATGCAAAAGGTGGAATCGATCACGTTGAATTGGGTAAAGAGTATGGTTCGCAAAAACGTGCTGAATATCTACAAGTAGCCTATCATAAGCCGGCTGATGAATTTGACCCCAATTGGGATCTACGCGGTGCACAACAAGATCTATGGTTGTATTATTGGGTAGGTGAAGAACTTGCAAATAACCACGTGTGGCCAAATTGGTATGTAGGTAACGAATTTCGCGCGGTTCGAGATAAATCTGCTGCAGTTCGACAGTAGTTATCAAAGAAATTAAGAGTAGGTGAGCCAAGCGGCACCCGCTTATCCGGTGTGCCGCTTTTTTAATGGAGTTTTATGCAGTGACATTTACCCTTGCTGAATACGTCGGCATGCTGGCGCTGGTTTTAAATTTTATCGCATATCGGCAACCGACTGCGGACCGGTATCGTATTATTTCGGCCTTTGCACTCGGTTCGTTGTCGGTTCATTTCGCACTCATCGATGCGACGGCCGGTGCTGTCGTTACCGGTTTAGCTTTTTTTAGAAACTTCATTGCTTTGCGTTGGCAGGGGCCCTTTGTACTGTGGTTTTTTGTGATTGCAAACATTGTGTTATGGATAGTCGAGGCGATT
>DASSWH010000154.1:0-9413 GCA_035705175.1 Pseudidiomarina sp. | reverse complement strand
CTACGGCATGGTACGAAAGTTTCGTTTACAAGTGCATTTCGGCTTGGTAACCAATTGCAACCTCACGTCGTAGAGCCATTTCGACGGGGGGCGTCAGTACACGCTGTGAAAGCGCAATGGCACACTACAATTTGAACTCGAAATCGCGACGGCTGTAAGCCTTTCGTGCCGTGTTGTGGCTAAGTATGTGAAGAGTCACAACTATGAAAAGAATGCTCATTAATGCGACCCAGCAAGAAGAATTGCGGGTTGCTCTCGTTGACGGACAACGTCTTTATGATCTCGATATCGAATCGCCAGGTCATGAACAGAAAAAATCCAATATTTATAAAGGTAAAATCACCCGCATCGAACCCAGCCTAGAGGCTGCGTTTGTTGATTATGGCGCTGAACGCCACGGTTTTTTACCTCTCAAAGAAATTGCCAAAACGTATTTCCCATCTGGTTATAGCTTTTCCGGTCGTCCCAATATCAAGGAAGTGATCAAAGAAGGCCAAGAAGTCATCGTTCAAATCGATAAAGAAGAGCGCGGTCAGAAAGGCGCAGCTCTGACGACCTTTATCTCGTTAGCGGGGAGTTATTTGGTACTCATGCCAAACAATCCGCGCGCCGGTGGTATTTCTCGCCGTATTGAAGGCGATGAACGCACTGAACTCAAAGAAACACTGGATGCACTGAGTATACCCGATGAAATGGGCTTGATCGTGCGTACCGCCGGAGTGGGCAAATCGACAGAAGAATTAGAATGGGACTTGAACGTTCTCAAACACCATTGGGCAGCAATTGAACAAGCTGCACAGTCACGCCCTGCTCCATTCCTCATTCACCAAGAAAGTAATGTCGTCTTTCGCGCTATCCGCGACTACTTACGTCGTGATATCGGTGAAGTGTTAATTGATAAAACGGAAATTTTTGATCAAGTCCGTGAGCACGTTCGTTTGATTCGTCCAGACTTTGTCAACAAAGTGAAGATGTATCAAGGCGATGTGCCTTTGTTCAATCACTACCAGATTGAAAGCCAAATTGAATCGGCATTCCAACGTGAAGTGCGCTTGCCCTCTGGCGGATCTATTGTGATTGACCCGACGGAAGCCTTAACATCCATCGATATCAACTCAGCGCGTGCTACCAAAGGCGGTGATATCGAAGAAACCGCCTTACAAACCAATTTGGAAGCTGCAGAAGAGATTGCTCGCCAGTTGCGGTTACGCGACGTCGGTGGTCTTGTTGTAATCGATTTTATTGACATGACTCCGGTCCGTCACCAGCGTGAAGTTGAAAATCGCCTCCGTGATAGTTTGAAGCATGACCGAGCGCGCGTGCAGGTTACTCGCATTTCACGCTTCGGACTTCTTGAAATGTCACGTCAACGCTTACGTCCATCACTCGGCGAAGCGTCGAATCATGTCTGCCCGCGCTGCAGTGGTCACGGTACAATTCGTTCTGCCGAATCGCTGGCGCTATCAATCTTGCGCCTGATTGAAGAAGAAGCTCTGAAAGACAATACTATTCAGATTCAAGCGCAAGTTCCGGTGACCGTTGCCACCTATTTATTGAATGAAAAGCGTCAATCTATTTTTGATATCGAAAAACGTCATAAAGTATCTGTTCTGGTGATTCCAAATTCGCATTTGGAAACGCCACATTTTGACGTCCGTCGTTTGCGTAACGATGAAGCTGACGAAGCAAATAGCTTTACTCTGATTGAAAATGCTGAAGAAGCGCGCACCGAAATTGTTTTGAATAAAGACAAACCAAGCTTTGAGGAGCCAGCACTAAAAGGTCTGCAAGCTCCGCCTGCACCTGCACCGACGCCAGCAGCACCTGTTGCGGCGCCAACGGTGACAACGCCATCGCTATTCAGCCGCTTAGGCAGTTGGTTATCCGCATTATTCGGTGACTCGGACGAAGAGCAGAAGAAAAAGCAACAGCAACGCGAGAAAGAGTCGAACCAACGTCGTCCAAATCAGCGCCGCGGTAATGGTCGCGGAAATAATCGCCGCCGCAACAATCGTCAACGCTCCAATCGCGACGAAGAGACTACCGCAGGGGCAACTCCAGCAGTAGATACTAGCAAGGATACCCCGAAAGACGAGCGTAACGAGCGTGGTAATTCGCGTCGGGGTGGACGGAATCGCAATCGAAATCGGCAAACCAACGCTGATGATAAAGCGACGACATCAAAAGCTACAGAAGCTGTTGAAGCAACAACTGATGCAAAAGCTGAAACGAAGAGCGAAGCGAAAGCAGAGTCGAAACCGTCAACGCCGAAGCCACGTCGTCAGCGACGTAAATTGGAGCGTTCAGTTCGTCAAGGTTCTGAACTGACCGCAGCAGCGAGCGGCACTGTGACGGAAGGCACCGGTAGCACCGATAATAAGCGGGTGCCGGAAGCATCTGAGTCGGCAGCCCCAGCTGTTGAACCTGCAGAGGTACCAGAAAAACTAGACACTCCAGTTACAACGCAGGAGCAGGTATCTGACTCTGATGCAGTGGAGTCGAATCAAGTCAATGCAGAGACCGAGCAAGCAGAAGACAAGCCACAAAAAAATCGTAGCCGTCGTTCTCCGCGTCACCAACGTGCTGCTGGCCAACGTCGAAAAGCTGAAGCTGAAGCCGAGGCTGATACTGCGACGGAAGCAGCAGATGAAGTTGCAGATGAAGTTGCAGAGAATACCGCGACCAAACCAAAAACAGATTTGACGTCGCCAGCTACTGACGTTGCCGAAGAATCGGTGACTGAGTCGAAGTCAAAAGCGGCTGAACCAGTAGTTGAAACGACTCCTGCTGCGTCTCCGTCAAAGACTGCGGCCGAAGCAAAGCCAGAAGCCGTAGCTGAACCCAGTGCAGTCGATGAAAAGCCAGCGACGGCAGCACCGCCAGAGAAAATAGAAAAGTCTGAAAAGACAACGAAAGCTGCACCCAAAGCTCGTTCGAAGAAAGCCCAAGCTGCAGCCCCCGCTGTTGAGGCTAAAGTGAAGTTTACGACCGCACCTATGGCTAAAGCCAGTGCTGCCGAGCGCACCGAAGCGTTCCAACCATTACCGGTAGCTAGCGGTGAGAGAAAACCATTGGTTCGCGACGAACGTACCAGCAGTCTGAGTCAAGCACGCAAGGTTGTGACCTCAGAAATGACAAAGTGCTAACTCACGGTGAACAGTAAATAGTAAAATCAAGTACGCAATAAAAAGCCCCTTTCGGGGCTTTTTTGTTGGTCTTAGGGTTTTATCTGTTCACTGTTCACCAGTCACTTGAGGTTTTCTTCGAACAGTTTGTAGATGCGACGATACTCGTCCAGCCAGCTCGATGGTTGACGGAAACCATGGGGCTCGACCGGATAGATAGCCGTTTCAAAATCTTCCTTCTCATGTTCAATCAGACGCTGAACCACGCGTACACTGTCTTGGAAAAACACATTGTCGTCAACCATAGGTGCATTGATCAACAAGGCATCCTCTAGGCCTTCGGTAAAATACAGCGGTGAACTACGACGATAGGCAATTGGATCATCATCAGGTAAGTTCAAAATGTTAGATGTATAGCCCGTATTGTAGTGAGCCCAGTCAGAAACAGGACGTAACGCAGCTCCCGCTTTGAATAAACCTGGCTCCTTGAACAACGCCATGAAGGTCAGGAATCCGCCATAAGAGCCACCGTACGTACCCACTCGATCGGTATCGACATTGGCATTTACACCAGCCCAATTCACCACATCAATCAAATCTTCCACTTCCGGCGTGCCCATTTGACGATAAATAGCGGTACGCCAATCACGACCATATCCTTTGGAGCCCCGATAGTCTAAATCCAGAACCACATAGCCCTGTTGCGTTAGGAACGTATGGAACATAAATTCTCGTTGGTAATTTGACCAGCCGCTATGCGCATTTTGCAGATAGCCAGCGCCGTGAATGAAAACGACCGCTGGATATTTTTCGGCACGATTCGCATCGTAGTCGTCTGGGTAGTAAACGCGAGTATAAATCGGATGATCAACATGGCTCGAAGCAATGGGTACAATTTCTGGTGGTGCCCACGGGAAACTCAAATAGGTATCCGTAGCCGTGTACGTTAACCGTTCCGCAGTGTCACTTCCTATCGCTTGAACATAGAGCTCAGGTGGATTCAGTGCATTAGAGTGGGTGATCAACAGTTGGTCTTCCGTTGGGCTCAATTCATAGTTATTAATACCGCCTAAGTTGGTTAACTGCTCTAACTCACCGTCTGCCACAGCCACTCGAAAGATCTCGTAGTTGCCAGGATGTGGCTCGTTCGCGCTGAAATAAATATGTTGCCCATCAGCACTCAGTTGCGGATCTTCAGTCACATACTGCCCAGAGGTTAACTGCCGTGCCTCACCACCTAATGTTTTGACGTACAAGTGGGCATAGCCGTCTTCCTCAGACTGATACCAAATCGTATCTGCAGTTCCAGTTACAAAACCGAACTCGTTGTGGGTATAGTTTATCCATGCCTCATCGTGGAGACGATGTTGGTTCACCAATTGCTTACCCGCGAAGTCCAACGACGCAATCCAGCGATCTTTGTTATCCCAAGCTTCGAGCATAACAACCGCTTCGGTGCCCTCAGAATTCCAACGAATCGCGCCGCTTTGCCAACCCCAATCTTGCATCAAGGTAATCGCACGCGGCTTCTTCTCACTTGTGTAGGTTTTGCCTTGGGCTGCATAATTTTCGCGCTTGACCTCTGCCAACACATCTTCGTCCCAACCAGGTAACGTGTTGTAGGTCAACGTGGTTTGCTCGCCCGACTCAAGATCTAACATCAGAAGTTGATGCTCGATCGGTTTTGCGTCTGCGACTCGACGCCGTACATTTTCTACTTTCACACGGCCGTCTTCACCAATGTAATTAGGCATAATATCGCCATCAGCGCGCCAGGAGTTCGGTGCAGAAATTGCAACGATCATCTTGTTCCCCGCTGGAGATAGGCTCGCCGCGACTATTTGTTTGTTGTCACCGAAGTAAAATGGCTTGGGTACCAAGGACTCGTTAGCTGCACGAAGTTTTTCTTGTTGGGCAAAACGTTCCGCACGAATTTCTCTTTCTTTCTGAACAAATTCAATCAGTTCAAGTTGCTCGCGCGCAATGAAATCGTTCGGTTCTTCGTTGGGCTTGGGTGCATCGCGCGTCTCTAGACTCACTAACTGCTCAGTCAAGCCTGACGCTGTATCTACAGCGAAGAAATCATTCCCCTGCCGGTATGAAACCCGACCATCGGTCATAAATAGTAATTGAGTTTGTCTCGCCTCATCACGCGTGAGCTGCCGAATCTGTCCTGTCGCCATCTCCCGAACGAAGATATTGCCTTCAAAGGTATACGCTAACAATGAACGATCCACATTGTAGACACCGTCATTGTGCGCATAACGATGCAGACGGTCCAGAGGTATGGTGTGCGCTTCAGAAGGATTGTCTAACGCCAAATGGTACCAATCATTGAGCTCGCTATTTTCGCGTTCTTGCTGATAGATCACGCCGCTGCCATCTGCCATCCAAAAGGCATTACTGGGCGAGCGAGCGACCCACTCCTGATCGGCCATAATTTGATTGAGCGTGAGCACGCTATCAGTCGTTGCTTGCGAATTAGCAGCCGTTTGTACAATCGCAGGGCGCTCAGTCGTTTCGTTCTGTGCGTACGATTGGGTGCTTGCACACGAGGCTGTCAACAAGGCCGCGGCTATCGCTACCGCTAACTTGGTTTTCATAGTTGATCCTTCCTTTCTGATGAGGCTTTGAATAGGTCTTCACGCATTAAAGCAAAACGCCCGACAACATGCGAGCCGGGCGTTTCGTGTTTGCGAGAGATAATCAGGCTTCTGCGTCAGACTGCAGGTTTGGGTGTGCAGCCTCAACCCACGGCAATTCGAGTAGGCGTTTACCAATCCGGGTCAAATAGGGATACGCACTCACATCAATGCCGAATCGCTCGGCGCTGTATAGCTGTGGGACTAAGCAAACATCCGCCAAAGAAAACTCGTCACCGACACAGAACTCACTACTGGTCTCATGCAAACTCTGCTCAAAAGCCGAGAACGACTGCTTAAACCAATGGTCCAGCCACGCTTTCTTCTGCGCATCAGTGACACTGAGTTCTTGACTCAAATATTGCTGCACCCGCAGGTTAATCAGCGGTTGCAATTCAGCCGCTAGATCCAATGCAAGCGCTCGAATCGCAGCCCGTTTCGCCGCTTTACCCGGCAATAGTGCAGGGCCCGGATATTTCTCTTCGAGATACTCCATAATCGCTAACGATTGATGGATCACAACCGGCCCATCGACCAATGTGGGCACCAGTCCATTGGGATTGAGTTGTCGATAGGCAGTCTTGTGTTGTTGACCGCCCTCTTTCAACAAGTGAACTGGAATATAGTTGTAATCAAGACGCTTGAAATTTAAAGCGATGCGCGCGCGGTAACTGGCGCTTGAACGCCAGTAGCCATACAGTTCCATGTCTCGCTCCGTCGTATCGTTTAATCAGGGTTTTGGTACTGAACCACCGTTTGGTCAATCGCTCCAAAGATGCTGTTCGCGTTCGCGTCCAACATTTCAATGCGGATGGTATCGCCAAACTGCATGAAGCCAGTACTCGGTTTACCGTCACGAATGGTTTCGATCATTCGGACTTCAGCAATACAACTATAGCCTACTCCGCCCTCTTTGATCGCACTTCCGTGCTCAGTACCTTGTTTATTCGATACGGTTCCTGAACCAATAATTGCGCCGGCGCTGAGATGACGCGTTTTCGCTGCATGTGCGACCAACTGCGCAAAATCAAACGTCATATCTTGTCCAGCGTTCGGTTTACCGAAACTTTCGCCGTTGTAGTGGCTTAATAACGGTAAATGTACCTTGTTGTCGCGCCATGCTGTGCCGAGCTCATCTGGTGTCACAGCAACCGGTGAAAACGCCGATGATGGCTTGGATTGGAAAAAGCCGAAGCCTTTACCCAATTCGTTCGGAATCAAGCCACGCAACGACACATCGTTCACTAACATCAACAACCGAATATAATTGCCAGCTTGGCTTGCCGATACCCCCATAGGGACATCGTCAGTAATCACTGCAATCTCACCCTCAAAATCGATACCCCAGCTGGTATCCGCCATTTCGATTGGGTCTTTCGGCCCCAGAAAGTCATCCGATCCACCTTGGTACATCAGTGGATCGGTCCAGAAACTTTCCGGCATTTCAGCATTCCGGGCCTTACGCACCAGCTCAACGTGATTCACATAAGCACTGCCATCCGCCCATTGATAGGCGCGTGGCAAGGGGGATTCACAAAGCGCTTCATCAAACGGTTGCGCATCACTCAGTTCACCGGCATTTAATGCGGCGTAAACCGTTTCTAACTGGGGGGCAATGCCATCCCAATCATCCAAGACTTCCTGCAAGGTTGCAGCCAATGCGGGCACCGCAATTGCATGCTTGAGATCACGGCTCACCAGCATAAGTTGGCCGTCACGAGTACCATCACGGTAAGTTGCGAATTTCATAAATCTCCTTATTTATCGGATTCGGTTTTCGGCTTCCAGCTGTACACATAGTCCGGATTTTCGACCGAGGCACAGACGTCCCCCATCTGTAACGCATCCCGACAATCCAGCATTACCGCTACTTCATCGGTAAATTTCTTCTTGTACTCACGGCCAGCCTGGAACGCTTTTGGATGGGGTCCATGGGTGAAGCCTGCCGGATGGAAAGTCACCATACCTTTGTCGATATTATCGCGACTGAAGAAGTCACCTTCGTGGTAGAACAACACTTCATCATAATCATCGTTGTTGTGGTAGAACGGCACCCGCAGCGCGCCGGGATCGGATTCGATCGGCCGCGGCACAAAGGTGCACACCACAAAACGCTCAGCCACGAAAGTCGTATGAGCTGACGGCGGTAGATGATAGCGATGACTCATTAACGGCCTGAAATCACGCCAATTGACGCGCACGGGCGCCAAATCACCGTGCCAACCCACTGCATCGAGTGGATTGTATGGATAGGTGATCACCGATACGTGACCATGTCGTTTGACCTGAATTTGCCATTCATTCTCGTCGTACTGAGCCTTGAATGCGTCATCGATATCCGGTACTTCCAGACAGGCAGGATCGAAAATCGCATGATTACCGACCAAACCTTTTTCAGGCAATTGATAGCTGCCATTGGTCGCTTCAATCATCACCAGTTGCATCGGTTCAATAGGCTCTAGACGCCACGAAGTTGAACGGGGGATGCTGAAATAATCGCCCTTCTCAAGGGTAATGTGGCCATAATCACAGAACAACTCACCGCGGCCCTCATGAACGAACAACAGTTCGTCACCATCCGCATTGCGCACCAAGAACGGCATGTTCTGCTGGCAATGCCAAATACGGAACTTGCAGTGCGCGTTGTGTAATAACATGGGCACTTGCCACGGCGAATCGGTCGCCACATTATCCAGTTTGTTAAAATCGAAGTTGCGTGGTCGTAAATCGCCGGTCCACTCACTCCAACCTGTTGGCGCATGACGATGATGAAAATGCGTCGCTGGGCCAAAGAAACCGCTGCGCCCAACTTCACGTTCATAGATCGCCTGCTCCGGCAAATCAGCGTGTGCCTGCTTCGAGGTCACGCCAACTTGTTTCGGAAAACTGATCCATTTACGCATCGCTCAACACTCCACGACGAATTTGATCTTCTTCAATCGACTCAAATAATGCCTTGAAGTTACCCTCACCAAAACCTTCATTGCCTTTACGCTGGATAATTTCAAAGAAGACTGGGCCGATTACTGTTTTGGTAAAGATTTGCAGCAAGATGCCGTCTTTCATTGGCGCGCCGTCAATCAGAATTTGTAAGTCACGCAGGTCCTCAAGATTCTCTTCATGACCTTCAACACGCTCGTCCACTTTTGCATAGTAAGTATCAGGCGTCGGCATAAAGTTCATGCCGATGCTGCGGAGATCGCGCACAGTCTGATAGATATTGTCTGAGGTCAAAGCGATGTGCTGAATACCCTCGCCTTTGTATTCGCGCAGATATTCTTCAATTTGCGACTTGTCATCGTGTGATTCGTTAATGGGGATGCGGATTTTGCCACAAGGTGCCGTCATCGCGCGGCTCAATAAGCCGGTTAGCTTACCTTCAATATCGAAGTACCGAATTTCACGGAAATTACCGATTCGCTCGTAAAAGCCAGCCCACGTATCCATGTTGCCACGGAAAACGTTATGAGTCAGATGGTCAACTTCATAGAGGCCAGCGGCATGATCTTTCATCTTCGCTTCCCAATCTGGATAGAAGTCAAAATCTTGCTTATACACTTCTAGGCCTTGGTAATTGTCAACAAACGCCAATACGCTCTCACCAATACCGTAGACCGCAGGGAAATCAGCTTCGCCCGCAGCTACG
>DASSWH010000153.1:0-4100 GCA_035705175.1 Pseudidiomarina sp. | reverse complement strand
ACAATTGGTTTATTGATCGAGTAACCAGGACCCGCTTCATAATCCGCATATAAGGTTGGACTGTAGCGATAACGCGTACCATAACCCACCGCAACTGTGCCTTGGTAATCGTAGCCACTAAAGCGGTCTTCCTCATACGAGCCAAACACAAAGAGTGACGAGCGCGCTTCCGGGGAGAATTTATAATTTGATTGAGCTGAGATAAAAAACTTATCGCCAGTGACGATTGAATCACCGCTGGCTTGGTCTTCTTGCTCCGAGCGGTAGTAATCCAGAACAGCTTTGTGACGCCAATTTTCGTAATCACGCGACGCGCTTAATTTCGTTTTGAAGGTTTCTGTTTTGGTATTTCCAGAGGTAAACAACAAACCAAGTTCAGCACTCGCATTCCAGTCTTGTTGTTGATCCACTTTTAAATCACTTGCATCGTCATACATAAAAATGGATGCGTGCGCAGGTAATGCGAGTCCACCGACCAACAATCCTGATGAGATAATTATTTTCGAAAACTTCACGGCCACCTCGCTCTCACTTGTCGTTCAATTACGTAAAGCCGAGTATAACTCGCACTTTACGTAATTTTAACCCTCAACTATTTCACTTGAGCGTTTAATTCACCCTTTTCGTAGCGTTTAAACATTTCTTCGAGTGACAGCGCCTTAATTTTGCTCGCTTGTCCTGCGCAGCCAAAGGCTTCATAGCGGGCTTTACAAATTTCGTACATCGCATCGGTGGACGCTTTTAAGAATTTACGCGGGTCAAAATTGCTTGTGTTTTGAGCCAAGTGGCGACGGATAGCACCCGTCGAAGCCAATCGCAGATCCGTATCAATATTAACCTTGCGCACACCAAACTTGATACCTTCCACGATCTGTTCGACCGGAACGCCATAAGTCTCGGGAATTTCACCGCCAAATTCGTTGATCACTTTCAACCACTCTTGTGGCACAGACGATGAGCCGTGCATCACCAAATGAGTATTTGGAATACGACGATGGATTTCTTTAATGCGGTCAATGGCAAGAATGTCACCCGTCGGCGGCCGCGAGAATTTGTAGGCGCCATGAGAAGTACCGCAGGCAATTGCCAAGGCATCGACATTAGTGGCACGAACGAAATCTGCAGCTTCCTCAGGATCGGTTAGCAATTGATCGTGTGAGAGCTTTCCTTCTGCGCCAACGCCATCTTCTTCACCCGCTTCACCTGTCTCTAGCGAGCCTAGGCAACCAAGCTCACCCTCAACCGATACGCCACAGGCGTGTGCCATTGCAACAGTCGTCTTGGTCACATTCACGTTGTAGTCATAGTCAGCGGGTGTCTTGCCATCTTCGCGCAAGGATCCATCCATCATCACTGAGCTAAAACCCAGCTGAATTGAGCGTTGGCATACCGCTGGTGATGTACCGTGATCTTGATGCATAACGACAGGGATATGCGGCCATTCTTCAATAGCAGCCAAAATCAAATGACGTAAAAACGGTGCCCCAGCATAACTGCGCGCTCCCGCAGAGGCCTGCACGATCACCGGGCTATCGGTATCATCTGCGGCTTCCATAATGGCGCGCATTTGCTCTAAATTGTTGACGTTAAAAGCTGGAACGCCATAACCGTGCTCTGCTGCGTGGTCGAGCATCTGACGCAATGAAATCAATGCCATGAGAAATCGTCTCCTTCGTTATATGCGGCTGCTTTAGCCGTTGAGCGCGCGTTCTTCCAGAATCGCGACTGCGGGTAACTGTTTACCTTCCAGAAATTCCAAGAAAGCACCACCACCGGTGGAAATATAACTGATTTTATCAGCGATGCCATACTTATCAATGGCTGCAAGGGTATCACCACCACCGGCAATACTGAAAGCGTCACTATCTGCAATAGCTTTCGCAAGCGCCTGCGTGCCCTGACCAAACTGGTCAAACTCAAACACGCCAACAGGGCCATTCCAGACTATCGTACCAGCTTTCGCAATCAGCTCGGCAAAGGCCTCTGCCGTGTTTGGTCCAATATCAAAAATCATATCATCTGCCGCAACCGCTCTGACTGCTTTCGTTTCAGCGGGGGTATCCACACTAAAAGCTTTCCCGGTCACTACATCAGTCGGAACCGGAATCGATGCGCCTTTGGCCTCGGCAGCTGCAACTAAGCGTTGTGCCTCTTCTACTAAATCATCTTCGCACAGTGATTTACCAACTTCGTAGCCCGCAGCTTTAATGAACGTATTGGCGATTCCGCCGCCCACGATTAATTGGTCGACCACGCCCGACAGTGAATCCAACACAGTCAGTTTTGTCGACACTTTGGAGCCACCAACAATAGCAACCAGCGGCCGTGCCGGGTTTGCCAAGGCTTTGCCAAGCGCATCCAGCTCTGCAGCGAGCAATGGACCCGCGCAAGCGATATCCGCATATTTCGCCACACCATGCGTGGACGCTTGTGCCCGGTGCGCCGTACCAAAGGCGTCCATTACAAACACATCACAAAGCGCCGCCAGTTGCTGCGCTAAGGTGTCATCATTCTTCTTCTCACCAACATTGAACCGGACATTTTCAAATACCACAACTTCGCCTGTCGCTACTTCAATACCATCAAGGTAATTCGTGGCTAAGCGCACCGGCGCAGCCAACGCATCATTCAAATAATCAACGACAGGTTGCAGCGAAAATTCAGCCGCATATACGCCTTCTTCGGGACGTCCTAAATGTGACATCACCATCACTTTTGCGCCTTTCGCTAAGGCCTTTTCAATGGTTGGAATCGCTGCTTTCAGCCGTGCATCGGAGGTCACTTTGCCCTGTTCTACCGGAACATTTAAATCTTCACGAATCAGCACTCGCAAGCCATCTAAATCGAGATCGTCCATCGTAATTACAGCGCTAGACATGGGTATTCCTCTTCAGGTCATCAATGAGATTGAATGAGTGCATCAACGGTGTCGAGCATGCGGTTGGCAAAGCCCCATTCGTTGTCACACCAACATAAAACTTTTATTAGTCGCTTGTCGGCAACACGTGTTTGCGTCGCATCGACAATGCTTGACCGGGGATCGTGGTTGAAGTCAATGGATACCAGAGGTTCATCAACATAACCCAATATCTGCGACAGCGGACCACGAGCCGCTTCGGCAAGTACAGCATTCACCTTGTCAATGCTGACTTCGGTGTTCACCGTTACGCTCAAATCCATCGCAGTTACATTGGTCGTGGGCACCCGAACTTGAATCGCTTCAAAGCGCCCAGCAAATTTCGGCATGATGCGTTCAATTCCACGCGCCAGCCGGGTGTCCACTGGAATAATGGAACGACTCGCCGCCCGCGCTAAACGCGGATCTTGATGATAAGCATCGATCACTTGCTGATCATGCATCGCCGCATGAATCGTTGTAATCGCACCACTATCAATGCCAAAGGCTTCGTCCAGTACTTTGATGACGGGGACAATACAATTGGTCGTACAGGAGCCATTCGAGACAATGCGATGTGCTGCCGTCAATTGATCGGTATTCACACCAAAAATCGCGGTAAAATCGACATCGGGGTCGCCAGGATGTGAGAACAAGACTTTTGGGATGCCTAATTCAAGGTAATGCTCACCATCTGCATGGCTGCCATGCACGCCCGTGCAATCCAGTACAGCATCCAGCTTGAGATCACGCCACTCGAGGTCAACAATTTCGCTGTCTGCCGATATCCGGATCAAATCAGAGCCAATCTGCAAACGATGCGCACTCGGTGTGGTGACCGGATGGATAAAACGACCATGACTGGAATCATATTTGAGTAGATGCGCCATAGCAGCAACGGGCGCGAGTTCGTTTATTGCAACAATCTCGATGGAATCACGATATCCACGCTCGTATAGCGCCCGCACGACGCTGCGACCAATCCGGCCAAAACCATTGATTGCGATACGAGCATGGCGTTTCATCATACGTTTAGTAACTCACGTGCAACCGACACAATGTGTTCAGGAGTAAAGCCGAAGTGTTTAAATAAATCGGCAGCCGGTGCTGATTCTCCAAAGGTTGTCATACCCACTATGCGGCCATTTAGACCTACATACTTGTACCAATAATCCGCAATCCCAGCTTCTACCGCAATTCGCTT
>DASSWH010000152.1:0-2243 GCA_035705175.1 Pseudidiomarina sp. | reverse complement strand
TTGCCAAGGTTGGGGTCGCGAGTTCGAATCTCGTTTCCCGCTCCAAATTCAACGGCGGGTTGGCAGAGTGGCTATGCAGCGGATTGCAAATCCGTGGACCTCGGTTCGACTCCGGGACCCGCCTCCATTGAATGTTTGAACTCAGTCAGTCCTCATGATTGCCCGGGTGGTGAAATTGGTAGACACAAGGGATTTAAAATCCCTCGCTGGTAACAGCGTGCCGGTTCAAGTCCGGCCCCGGGCACCATCTCCAAAAATAAATTTCAGTTTGTAACACTTCTGCGCTTGCTTTCAGTATTATTCGGCGCAATATAGAAGCCATGGGAAACGTGAACAGTGACTAATACAGCGTAAAACACCACGCTTTCATCATTTCGTGTCACGAGTCATTATTCACTTTTACTAGTTACCTATTAACGGTCTGTCGAAGGTACCTATGCGTTGGTTGCGTTATAGCTTATTCGTGTTGATACCAGGCTTTATGCTTGGGCTAACGCATGCAACCACACTGAGTACACATGGTGATGGCTATGTTCAGCAATCATCATCAACAATTGCATCCTGCCAAAGTCAGAACAATGCCGACGATACCGACGTAGTAGTCATTGCGCAGAGCAAATTACACGTCAGGCTGCCAGAATTTATTGCCTCTGCACCCAGTGCAAGCGCCTTTTCCAAAGACTATCCAATAGCTCAACCAAGAGCTCCACCTCAATCTCTCTGCTCGAATTTTACGAATTAACACGTGATTATTTTTCGAATAGAGAGGATCTTATGTCTGATTTTCATCAGTTGGCTTGGACCAAACCGTCTTCGCTACAACGGTTAGCGGTTGCTCCGGCCAAATCTAAAACCTTACTGGATTGGCATGCACCTGCACTGAAGGTCGCGGAATCATTTGCCGAAATAGAACCGCTACAGCTGTCGCAATCATTGACCATGCCCGAAGTTGAGAGTGCAATGCATGAACATGGTGTGCGTTATGCGTGCATTCATGATGATCAAGGTGAGTGGGTGGGTATCATTCAAGCACGCGAATTACATAGCAGGCACAGCACAGCAGTTGCTGGCTTATTGCAACTCAAGTGGTCAGAACTGTCGGTGCAATATGTCATGCAGTCTATTAAAGCCCTGCCAGTTTTGTCCTACCACCAAGTCGCACACGCTCAAATAGGTGATATTGCAGCCACGTTACAAGCGGCAGGACGCGATTTTGCATTGATCGAAAAAGGGGGAGAATTGTGGGGATTAATATCATCCATGACTATCCTTCAGCGTACCGGTGAATCCATTCGTTTGTATCCAAAAGCAACGACCTTTGTTGAGGTATTCAGTGCGTTACGGCACCCCGAAATAGCTGACAATTAACGATTGTGGGCGTAGAGTAGCCCCATAAGGAATTGCTTGTGGGGCTATTTTCATGACATTCGACCAATCAACGCTGCTCATTATTTTGCAATGGCTTGTGAGCTTATTTGTACTCGCAATCATGCTCGGCGTTCTATGTATCGGGGTTATGTATGTTGTTGATAAAACGCAAACCAAACATACCATTCGCCATAATTTCCCCGTTATCGGACGCTTTCGCTATGTATTTGAGAATCTAGGTGAATTCTTCAGGCAATACTTCTTTGCTATGGATCGCGAGGAAATGCCGTTTAATCGCGCCCAACGCAGTTGGGTTTATCGCGCAGCAAAGAATGCAGACCGCAATCTCGCATTCGGTTCCACCCGTGATTTGACGAAGCAAGGGACCATTATTTTTGCTAATAGTCCCTTTCCGCCGCAAGAGGAAGAGCAAACCAAGCCGGCACCCATCATGATCGGCCCATACTGCCAAACACCGTATTCGCCGAAGTCATACTTTCATATTTCTGGTATGAGTTATGGCTCGTTATCCCCAGTCGCCCTCAAAGCACTATCCAATGGTGCGCAACAAGCGGGTTGTTGGTTAAATACAGGCGAGGGCGGATTGAGTTCCTATCACCTCGAGGGCAACTGTGACATCGTGTTTCAGATCGGTACCGCGAAATACGGAGTTCGAGATAAAGACGGCAATTTGAACGAGTTACGCCTACGAGATTTAGCCAATGATCAACGCATCAAGATGTTCGAAGTGAAGCTGAGTCAAGGCGCAAAACCGGGCAAAGGCGGTATATTGCCAGGTATCAAAGTCAATCAAGAAATCGCAGAAATACGTGGTATTCCCGTTGGGCAAGATTCTATCAGTCCGAATCGGCATC
>DASSWH010000151.1:0-10318 GCA_035705175.1 Pseudidiomarina sp. | reverse complement strand
ACGAGCAAATGAAAGCCATTCAGAAAGAGCTCGGGGAAATGGAAGATGGACCTGACGAATTTGAGGCTCTGCAGCAAAAGATTGAAGAAGCGAAAATGCCAGAAGAAGCCGAGATGAAAACTCGCGCTGAACTGCAAAAATTAAAAATGATGTCGCCGATGTCGGCAGAAGCAACGGTGGTTCGTGGTTATATCGACTGGATGGTGTCAGTACCTTGGAAGAAACGCTCACGGATTAAAAAGGACCTTGCGGGCGCCGAAAAAATATTGGATGCAGACCATTATGGTCTAGAGAAAGTGAAAGAACGCATTTTGGAATATCTCGCGGTTCAACAACGCACGAGCAAAGTCCGTGGTGCCATCCTTTGTTTAGTCGGTCCACCCGGCGTTGGTAAGACGTCCTTGGGCCAATCTATCGCGAAAGCGACTGGACGCAAGTACATTCGTATGGCTTTAGGTGGTGTGCGCGATGAAGCGGAAATTCGAGGTCACCGTCGCACCTATATTGGTTCGATGCCAGGTAAATTGATTCAAAAAATGGCAAAAGTTGGGGTGCGTAATCCACTGTTTTTGTTAGATGAAATTGACAAGATGGCGTCGGACATGCGGGGCGATCCTGCCTCCGCCCTGCTGGAGGTTTTAGATCCCGAGCAGAACATAAATTTCAATGACCATTATCTCGAGGTCGATTACGACTTATCGGATGTGATGTTTGTTGCAACCTCAAATAGTATGAATATTCCCGCACCATTGCTCGATCGAATGGAAGTGATTCGGTTATCGGGATACACAGAAGATGAGAAGTTGAATATCGCGAAGCGTCATTTACTGCCGAAACAAATCGAACGCAATGGTCTGAAGGCAAAAGAAATTAATGTTAAGGATGATGCCATTATTGGGATTATTCGGTATTACACACGTGAAGCTGGTGTGCGAAACCTAGAGCGAGAGATTTCTCGTTTGTGTCGTAAAGCCGTTAAGAAGATCGTACTCGATAAACGCGTGAAGCACGTCGAGATTAATGGCGACAATTTAAAAGATTTTCTGGGTGTGCAACGGTTTGATTTCGGTAAAGCTGAAGATAGCAACCAAGTGGGGCAGGTTACCGGACTTGCGTGGACTGAAGTGGGCGGTGATTTACTGACCATCGAGGCCACAAATGTCGCAGGTAAAGGGAAAATCACCTCAACCGGGTCGCTGGGTGATGTTATGCAAGAGTCCATTCAGACGGCCCTTACGGTAGTGCGCAGTCGAGCGGACAAACTGGGTATTCCGGATGATTTCCATGAGAAACGTGATATTCACGTGCATGTTCCCGAAGGAGCAACTCCAAAAGATGGGCCGAGTGCTGGTATCGCGATGGTAACCGCATTGGTGTCGTCACTAACGCAAATTCCGGTCCGCGCTGACGTGGCAATGACAGGAGAAATTACGTTGCGTGGAGAGGTTCTCGCTATTGGTGGGTTGAAAGAGAAGCTACTCGCTGCGCATCGCGGTGGCATCAAACATGTTTTGATTCCGAAGGAAAACGAACGCGATTTGGTTGAAATTAGCGATAATGTGAAGGGTGATTTGAAGATTCAGCCGGTTCAATGGATTGATGAAGTGCTCAAAGTTGCGTTAGAACGGATGCCCGAAGCGGCTCCAAAAGCATCCTAAAACGACAAAATGCGGGCTGCAAGGCCGTAATCAGCCTGTAGACCGCATTCTTTCGTCAAAAAAATTGTGAAAAAGGGTTCTCAATACAAATTCTTGTGGTAGCCTAAGGCAAGAGTGATTGGTCAGAACAACATTGGAATTCGTCTGCCACCACACTTGTGTGACTGGTTTGAGTTGAGTAGTCTACTTACCTGTTGCCAACGCTTGAACCCTAAGTTCAAGCTTGTTATAACCTTCGCTGGACCATTCATATGCAAATGGAACCATGCAAAATCTGATAATAACAATCTAAGGGGATGATACTGTGAACAAGTCTCAGTTAGTTGACAAAATTGCAGAGGGAGCAGAGATTTCTAAAGCTGCTGCTGGACGTGCTTTAGACTCTTTCATCGAAGCAGTAACAGACGCTTTGAAAAAGGGTGAGCAAGTCGCTCTGGTTGGTTTCGGTACTTTCAGTGTTCGTGAGCGCGCAGCTCGCACTGGTCGTAACCCGCAAACCGGTCAGACTATTCAAATTGCAGCTGCAAAAGTACCTTCTTTCAAAGCCGGTAAAGCACTGAAAGACTCAGTAAACTAATACCTGCGGAGCGGTAGTTCAGCTGGTTAGAATACCGGCCTGTCACGCCGGGGGTCGCGGGTTCGAGTCCCGTCCGTTCCGCCAGCGAATGTTGAAAATAACCCGAAGCCTCGCTTCGGGTTATTTTTTTAGCGCACAAGCAGGTATAATACCGCGCAATTGTAGAGTTAAATCGAGGTGTAACAGAACATGTTGGACAGTATTCGAGAAAGGTCCCAAAGTTTTATCGTGAAAGCCATTTTGGTTTTCTTGGCTTTGACCTTTGCGTTGTTTGGAATTGGTAGCTACGTCACCAATCAACCTGAACCTGCTGTTGCAGTAGTCAACGGTGAAGAAATTGCGCAAGTGCAGTTCGATCGCGAAGTCGAAAATGAGCGCAACCGTCAGCAGCAACAACTGGGCGACTTTTACGCGACGTTGGCAGCAGATCCTGCGTTTAATCAACGTTTACGTCAGCAAGTACTGGATCGCTTAATCGACCAAAAGCTCGTTGAACAGTATGCCCGTGAACGTGGCTTACGTGTCTCTGATGAGCAAGTTAAAAACGCGATTCGTGAGTTTCCTGCATTTCAAGTTGCCGGCCAATTTGATAACCAAACGTATCAAATGGTGCTCGCGCAAAATGGTTTTTCAGCCAGTGGTTTCGCAGAATTGATGCGTAGCGATATGGCGCGGACGCAATTGCTTGAGTCGATCTTGGAAACGGATTTTGTTTTAGCTGACGAAATTCAGCAAGTTCAAGCACTGGTAAACCAGACCCGTACCGGTGGTTATCGCGAAGTTGCCTTAGCTGATTACCTTGATACCGTTGAAGTATCCGAAGCCGATGTTGAAACGTGGTACCAACAGAATCTCGATCGATTTGCAGTACCGGAGCAAGTTCGAGTTGAATTTGTTGCGCTAGAGGCGGGTTCGATTGCTGAATCTATTGAAATTGACGAAGCTGTTGTTCGCGAGTGGTATGAGAGTAATCGTAGCCAGTATGAGACACCATCGCGTGCCAGATTTTCACATATTTTGATTGAGGCCGAACAGAATGATGCTGAAGCCCGTGCCAAAGCTGAGGCATTACTAGCAGAAATTAAAAACGGTGCCGATTTTGCCGAAGTCGCAAAAGCGAACTCGGATGATGTCTTCTCCGGTGAGCAAGGCGGCGACCTCGACTTTATTGAACCAGGTACTATGGATCCAGATTTCGAGCAGGCGGCGTTCGCTCTCGAGAACATTGGTGACGTGAGTAATGTGGTTGAGACGTCGTTTGGTTTTCATATTATCAAGCTGACTGATCGTGTCGAAGGTACGGTTACTCCGTTTGAAGAAGTGCGGAATGAAATTGTTGCGGAAATGCGCGAAGAACGCGTGAAGCAACGGTATTATGAGCTGCAGCAAAATATTGCTGAAGCATCTTTTGAAATGCCTGATACCCTGCAACCCGCGGTGGAAGGTACGCAATTGACGGTGCGAACTTCTGACTGGTTCAATCGGAATACAGCGCCGACGGCCTTGGATCATCCTGCAGTGCTTCAAAAAGTTTTCGATAATGATTTTATTGCAGAGGGTCTCAATAGCGATCTCATCGAGACTAGTGATACCGAGTCTGTTGTTGTTCGTGTATTGGAACATCGTCCAGCGACCACGCGTCCACTCGAGGAAGTTCGGGCTACTGTGGAGACACAGTTGCGTCGTGAACGAGCTCAAGCGGCTGCTATGGAACGAGCACAAGCACTTGCCGAAGAGCTCCGTGCCGGTGAGGCGAATGTTGAGCTTACCGCTTTGGATGCGATCGATCGACGTACCGATCAACATCCACGTGCTGTCGTTCAAGCTTTATTCGATATGGCTGCACCTGCTGCGGATACAATGTCGGTGACGACTGCAACCTTAAGTAACGGGAATGTGGCGGTGATACAGCTCAGCGATGTAACGGCGGGGCAGCCGGATGCTGAGTTAGCAGCGAGTTTGCAAGAGCAACTTGAAACGAGTAATAGCCAGCAGCTGTACATGGCCTTTATTGAGGGTTTGCGAGCTGAGGCTGACATTGAACTGGTTCGCGATAACTAAACAACAAAGGTAAGGAACGGAGAAAAGCCCGCCGAATCAGCGGGCTTTTTTTTATGCTCACATTAGCGTGGAAATAGAGGTGGTAGTTGGGTTGCGGACTTAGAGTGCTGCTTCACCCGTTGTCGACGAGCATCCTGCAGCGCTCTGAGGAGCGCTTTACCTTCTTGCCAATTGGTTGGATGGGCACTGAAGCGTGCAGCTAATAGGAAGTCGATTTGAGCCGTTACAGGGCTGCTCGCTAGATAGCGCTTAATGCCTTGTAATGAATTATCGGTAAGATCGAATTCATGTCGAGCCCACATCTGTAACGCTTGGATCACCGCGGTACTGTCATTGTTTAAACATGATTGCTGGACGACTTTCCAGTAATCTGGGGACTGAGTGGTTGCAGTCGTGGCGGTCGATTGAGTCGGACGACCACGCCGCCAGAACGCGAACAGTGTAGCTAACCATAAACTCGCAAACGCGATAGAAAGACCAATCCATAACCACGGCAAACCGGAATCTGCGCTTAATTTGGCAGAGGGAAGCGCGGTCTTTTCAGTGGTCGGAGCTGGTGTATCCGATTGCTTCGATAGCTCGTCAGTGGATTGCTGAGGAATATCTGGTTGCAGACCGGACCCTGCATTCACGGTGAAAGTTAACGGCTCAGTGCGTGCTTCCTGACGTTGTCCAGTAGTGGTGTTAAACCAAGGAATGACGATGGCAGGAATCTGTAGTTTGCCGACGTCACGCGGAATAATAGTCACTGAAACGGTTTTTTGCGCAATCATGTTGCCGTTACGCACCGTGCTACTGAGCTCTGGTTGTTCTGGATAACTATTGGCTCCGGTCAATGGCGACAGTGTTAGCGCTGGCAGTTGTTCGGGTTTCACGCCAATCGCAGTCAGCCGAAAGCGCAGTGTTATGGGCTGTCCAATCGTTAATTCACTCGGTATCGCTTCGCCATCACTGACATACTCGAGGCTCAATGTCGCCAGTTCAGCTGGAAACCATTCGCCTTGCCAATTATCCGGAGCAGGCCGCACGCGCAGGGGAATATCTTGAGCTGCCGTAGTTACAGATTGTGTCGACGAGAACGCTGAGAAAATGGAGTTGCCGCTTTCAGTACTGATTTGACCTTCAAATACTGGACCACGAATAACTTGCTCGCCTGAACGTTGTGGGGTTACCACGTAGGTGCGTTGAAATACTTGGTAGCGTATACCATCAATCACTTCATAGGTTTCTTCGTCTTTACCAACCTGGACAATATCTGCATCGCTAAGGCGTGGTGGAATAATGTTCCCACTCTGCAGATTGGCTGCAAGGTAAAGTCTTGCAATAATTGAGACTTGCTGTTGCACATAGACTTCTTGATGACTGATACTGGTTCGAATAAAGGCCAGTCGCTCTTCGGCACCGGCATCGCTGCCTGCCTCAAGCACCCGCAATGTGATCGGTTCAGATTGAACCGATTCGATAGTCAATGCAGGAATTTCTACCTCACCCGGCGTCGACGGCGTGCGAACACTGACAGTAAAGGTCGTCTGTCGACTAAAACTATTGTTGATCATCGATGTGCGACGAGCGGTGCGTGTGTTTAAGACGCTGAAGCTAGCTGGCAACTGCGCGGCTGCATCAAAACTTGAGGTCGGCACATCGTCGTCAACAGTTACAGTCAAGATAAAGCTATCACCCGCAATGACAGGATTTTTGTCAACACTAGCAATTACTTTTGTCGGTTCGGCCGCAACTGACTGCAAGATTCCGAATATCAAAAAGGCAGCTATCATCAACCAAGTGCTCATCCGAACTGGTGAGATAAAGCCATCATTGTGCTGTTGCCCGGTCGTGTGCATTACCACTCCTGTTCCACTCCTCTGGGTAATTTATTCTGGTCACGGCGTTGTGCCTCGAGTCGCATCTTATTGCGAAGCAAAACCGCGGGGTCGTCTTGAATTCTGTTCAACCATTGTTCCATTTGTTGGCGTTGCTCTTCCGTCAAATCCCCTTGCGGTAAGGCGGCTTGAGGTTCAGCTTCGGCTTCAGCCTCTGCGTCTGATTGTTTCTCATTTTGCGGCTCAGGCTGCTCTTGCTGCGCGTCATCTTTAGATTCAGTGTCATTTTCTTCAGATTGCTGCTGCTGTTCACTTTCTTGTTGCTCACCTTCCGCCTGCTCAGACTGTTGTTGCTGTTCGCCTTGTTCGCCTTGTTGGGACTGTTGGTCGTCTTGTTGTTCAGCTAACTCTTTTGCGAGCTCATAATTTTCTTGCGCCGCAGTCCATTCAGGCTGTTGTTGCAACGCTGCTTGATAGGCGCCTACGGCTTCCTCATAGCGCTGCAATTGCATCAATGCATTTCCCTGATTGTAGAAGCCAATCGCATCGGTTCGTTGCGAAAAATCGCTCAAAGCAGCTGCATAATTACCTGCACGATAGTTGGCTTCACCACGTTGCCAGCTATCTTCACTAATCGCTTGTGCACGTTCATACGCACCTGCTTGCAGTGCCTGATCAGCTTGCTGGTAGGGTGTGGCAAAGAGTTGTTCATGCCATGCCAAACCAGGCTCATTAACGGCCTGACTTGACTCGGTAGTTTGTGCCTGAACTGGACTGATCAGACAGACGGTCAATAAAACAGGAAGGACTTTGGGCAAGATTCCACGACGAGCACCACACAATGCCGCGAGTATGACCATCAGTACTAACCATGGACCTTGGTCGCGCCATTGGTCGCCTGCTTGGTCGTCGGTCTCACTTCCAGAGCGCTCGATGGGTGCGAGATCTGTTAGATATTCGAGATCCGCTTGGTCTGTCCGGATTACGGAAAACCGCCCCTGCGTCATAGAACTAAATCGTTCGAGTGGATCAGTAAGTAACTGCGGCACGACCACTTGACCGCTGCGGTCTCGCAGTAAACTGCCATCGGTGAGTTGAATTGGTGCCCCCGCAGAGGTGCCGATACCGAGGATGGAGACACGATGGTTGTGATTCCGGAGAAACTCAATAATGCTTTGTTGGTCAGTTGTCTGAATTCCGTCGGTGAGCCAGTAAATATCGCCTTCGGCATAGCCGGCTTCGGTCAATAGTCGATCGGCCAATTGCAGTGCTGCAAGTGGATGACTACCTTGCTCAGGCATAATTTCCGGACTCAAAGCGCGAATAAGGTTGGTTAAGTTATTGGCGTCAGCTGTCAGTGGGCTCACGATGAATGCGTCGCCAGCATAAGCGATCAAACCTATCTCGCCATCTAAGTGAGACTTCACGAGGTCTATCGCCTTGAAGCGTTGTTGAGTGAGTCGGTTAGGGCTAATGTCGGTGCTTCGCATCGACATCGACATGTCCATAATCACCACTTGACCAGCCTCAAGCTGATACACCGGTTGTGGTAGTCGTTGCCACGTGGGTCCCGCCAGAGCAATACAACCGATGAGAGTGCTAATGACAAGTAAACGCAACGGCCACTGGCGTTGCCGTTCATTCAACGGTGGACTCAACCAAGCGAGAAGGTGGGGTGCAACAACGTGCTGCCAGCCGCTATGCTGGCGATGCTGACGAAGTAACTGCCAACCAACCAGCAGAACTGGGAGCAGAGCAAGTAACCACCAAGGACGGAGGAAATGAAAGTCAGCCATGTTGGTCCTCCATTCGATCACGACGTCGCCAGAGCGGTAGCCGCAGAATCATCCACCCGAATGTGAGCAGCCATGCAACAGCCAACGGCCAATGAAAAAGAGCACGTTGCGGCCGTCGTAATTGTTCATCACCAGCAACTGGCTCATACTCATCGAGCAACGTATAGATTTCCTCTAACTCAGCTGTACTCCGTGCACGAAAGTATTGACCGCCGGTTGCTTCGGCAAAACTGCGTAACATATCTTCATCTAAATCACGGCTCGGATTGACTCGGCGTTGACCAAAAAAGCCTTCAACAATGACCTCCTCAGCGCCAACTCCGATAGCGTAAATTTTGACATCATGGAACTGTGCAAGTTGCAGTGCTTGTTCGGGCGAGACATTGCCAGCTGTGTTTTGACCGTCCGTCAACAAAATCAGTATTTTGTTGGACTCTTCATCATCGGCAAATCGTTTCACTGCGAGTGCTACGGCATCACCGATTGCGGTGCGTTCACCGATCAGGCGCAACACGGCTTCATCGAGTAGTTGTTCGACAGTTCGCCGATCATAAGTCATCGGCGCTTGCACATAGGCAGTATCTGCGAAGAGGATTAGACCAAGTCGATCGCCGACGCGCCGACGAATAAAGTCAGTCAGAACACTCTTGACCATGGTTAAGCGATCGACTTGCTGCCCATTGAGCTCCATATCAGCAATTTCCATGCTGCCGGACAGGTCGACTGCGAGCATCATTTCGCGGGCTTCATTTCGGGCCGCTACCGGCTCTCCGAGCCAGCGTGGTTGAGCCGCCGCAGCAACTAAAGCAGTCCAAATAAGAGCGGCAATAAATAACGCCCAGCGCGATGTTCGAACACGCTGCAGCGCACGCGTTGAAGCGGGTAGATAGGAAACTCGTAACACTGATGTAGGCTGTCGAAATTTGGGCACCAACCACCACAGGAGCACCGGTAGTGGCCAAATCAATGCCAGCCAAGGCCAAGCAAACTCGATCATGATTTGCCTCCCGTAGGCGGCAATGCGCGTTGTATCCAAAACTGAGCGTAGCGCTGGTATTCATGCACTAAGGCTGTTTCAGTGGTCCCTGAATAGTGAGTGCGCGCTAACTCATCTATCACGTGTTGCCAACGTTGTGCGGCCCGAACCGACAATCGTTCTTGCAAGAATTGCCACCATGCCGCGCCATGCAAACTCGCGATGTCTGCGCGCGGATAATAAGCGAGTAACGCTTGCTTTAATAACGCGGTAATTACAGCAGGCTCTGTGGCCGACAGCTGAGCTAATTGGCGCAGTGCTGCGCGCTGCATGCGGCGCTGTTGCCAGCGGCGCCATACTATCCATAAGGTGCCACCAAGCAAAATGAGAGCAAGGCAGGCGATGACATACCAACCGGGCGCCAATGGCCACCATGAGGCGGCGGGAGCACTGACGATGTCGTTCATTTCGGCAAGTGTGTCACTGGCTGGTGGTGTATCCAAGAATATCATCGCATCACCTCAGCCCATTGTTGTTCTAAAGCTTGTCCAGCGTCGACACGTTGCGGACGCACTCCCAATTGTTGAAAGTGGTCACTGAGTTCTGCCTGCATGGTTTGCATGGCGGACAAATAAGCATTGCGTTGCTCGGTGTCCATCAGCAAAGGTGATTGAATACCGTCTGTGATCGCTAATGGGTTGGCTGCATGTGGTAGCGGCATTTCTAATTCAAACGGATCGGTTAATTGATACGCATGCACTTGGCAATGGCGCCGAATGGCGAGCAGTCGATCGAATGTTTCTGCGCTGGCGGTCAGCCAATCACTGATGCAATGGACAATAGTTCCAGGTCGAGCCACTTGCTGCGCTCGCTGAATCAAATCATCCAAAGTTCGCGTCGCCTGTGTCAATGAGTCGTTGCTGCGATGTTGCTGTTCGACTACTGCTTGAATTAACCTCATCATCCCGTGCTGACGACCTTGTGGACGGACCTCGCGATGGTCAATACCGGAACTGATTAAGCCACCAATGCGATCGTTTCGACTGATCGCGAGCCAACCGAGAGCAGCCGCCAAGTGACAGGCTTGCACTGACTTCACGAGTAATTGCGTACCAAATTGAAGGGAGGGACCGAGATCGACGATGACCATGACCGGCCGTTCACGTTCTTCCCTATACAATTTGGTGTGCGGTGTGCCTGTGCGTGCGGTCACACGCCAATCGATCGAACGAACATCATCACCCGCTTGATAGTGGCGAACTTCGTCAAACTCCATGCCGCGGCCTTTGTGCTTACTCAATATCGCACCGGTTTGAGATTTTGGCGGCTGCAGTCGCTGGTGGCGCTGAAATGCTGCTACCTTGTTTCGATAGTACATAAGTTCAGCACTTGTGACACGAATGCCATTTGAGTGCATCAAGTTCAACCAA
>DASSWH010000150.1:0-4427 GCA_035705175.1 Pseudidiomarina sp. | reverse complement strand
CGTGAATTGGTGGTGTGGCTCCCTGAAGAGGAAAAACCTCGTGGTGTGATTCGAAGTTTAAGTTACCGAGTTCGCTCCGGTGATTCCTTGGCGCGCATCGCGAATCGCTTTGGCGTCGAAATAGCCGATATTGAAAAGTGGAATCAAATAAATCGTCGAAACTATTTGCAACCCGGACAACAACTGAAGCTATTCGTCGATGTAACACGACTCAATTCACAATCGTAAACGGTCACTACTGAATCAGCTCTAACAGCTCGGCTTCGCTGATAATTGGCACACCGAGTTGTTCTGCTTTCGCTAGTTTCGAACCAGCATTGTCGCCTGCTATCACGGCTGTCGTCTTTGCTGACACGCTACCCGCCACTTTAGCTCCGCGAGCTTGCAACGCTTGCTTGGCTTCGTCTCGAGTCATCTGTGTGAGGGTACCAGTAAGCACATAGGTATTACCGCTGAGGGTGGCTTCACTGGCCGCGATCTGCTCAACAACTGGCCATTGAACCCCTTGTTCGAGCAACTCTTGTATCACTTCATGGTTGTGCGGTTCACGGAAAAATTGATAGATATGGCTAGCGACCACTTTGCCAACATCTGCAACGTCTTCTAGCTCCTCTTCTGAGGCATCTTGAAGCTCATGTAAATCACCAAAGTGACTCGCCAAATTGGCCGCCGTGGCCTCACCTACTTCTCGAATACCCAGCGCAAATAAAAATCGTGGCAATGTCGTCGTCTTGCTCTTCTCGATTGCAGCGACAATATTTGCTGCCGATTTTTCGCCCATACGCGGCAATTGTGCGAGCTGACGCGCTTGCAAACGAAATAAATCAGCCGGAGACTGCAACCATTCCAAATCAACCAACTGTTCGATCAACTTGTCGCCTAAACCATCAATATCGAGTGCCTTTCTAGAGGCAAAATGTTTCAGTGCTTCTTTGCGTTGGGCCGCGCATATCAACCCACCCGTACACCGCGCAACGGCCTCTCCTGCGACTCGTTCAACGTGGGACTGACACACCGGACATTGTTGCGGGAATTCAATAACCTCAGTATTCTCGGGACGTCGCTCATGCACCACAGCCACTACTTGTGGAATCACGTCGCCGGCACGGCGAATAATGACGACGTCGTTAATTCGAATATCCAACCGTGCGATTTCATCGGCGTTATGCAGCGTCGCATTTGACACCGTAACGCCACCTACGGCGACCGGCTCCAACCGCGCAACTGGAGTAATAGCACCCGTTCGACCGACCTGAAAATCGACACCACGAATAATCGTCAACTCTTCTTGCGCTGGGAATTTCCATGCGATAGCCCACCGCGGAGCTCGTGAAACAAAGCCAAGATCTTGCTGCAATGCAATCGAGTCGACCTTAATCACTACACCGTCAATTTCATACCGTAACTCGCTACGTCGCTTCAAAATGTCATCATAATAGTCTCGACATCCCTCGGCAGCTTTAACCTGCCGAACTTCTGCGCTAATGGGTAATCCCCAGCTTGCTAGTTGGTGTAATCGACCATAATGAGTCGCAGCCAACTCCACATCTGTACTCACTACCCCCATGCTGTAAGCATAGAAATGCAGGGGGCGTTGCGCAGAAATGCGCGAATCTAGCTGGCGTAAGCTACCAGCGGCTGCGTTACGCGGATTGGCAAATACTTTGTCACCGCGTTCCAGCGCTTGCGCATTATATTTTTCAAATGCACGCACTGGCATGAACACTTCGCCACGGACTTCAATACGACTGGGAAAATCACCCGTGAGTTGGAGGGGTAAATTACGGATGGTTTTGACATTTTCGGTGATATCTTCACCGGTCTGCCCATCGCCACGAGTTGCCGCTTGTACCAATTTACCCGCTTCATACAAAATACTCACCGCTGCGCCATCTAATTTGGGCTCGCAACAATAAGCGATGTCATCTTGTCGGTCTAAACGCTCTGCGACGCGATGTGTAAACGCCTGAAACTCCTCTAACTCAAAGGCGTTATCCAACGACAACATGGGCATTTCATGACGAACCTGCTGAAACTGAACCAGTGCTTGCGAACCGACTTTTTGCGTAGGGGACTCGGCAGTCGCAAGTTCCGGATAATCGCGTTCAAGCTGCTGCAGTTCACGGAATAGACGATCATATTCTGCATCGGGAACGCTCGGTTCGTCGAGCTCGTAATATTCACGATTGTACTTCGTCAAAAGCGCAGTCAATTCTTGCATGCGCTGAGCAGGTGTTATCTGGGTCATGTGTTGCCGTTACTGTCTGATGAGACGCTTGCGCTCAAATTCACGAATACGCTGATGGATATGTTGCACCGACTGGCGCGTCAGTGGGTTTCGATGTTCGTCCAAAACGTGTCCACTCTCGACCGCGGCAGCCAATTTTACTGCGGCATTGTGCATCATGGTAAATGCCTGCTTCGAGTCGCCTTTGATGGGCAATGCCAAAAACAGAGCAACACCATCGGTTTGGAAGGTTTCCATATGATCGATATCAAAGGTACCTGGATTGAACATGTTGGCAAGACTAAATAGCACGGGCCCATTACCGGCGGTGTCCACATGCCGATGAAAAATATCAAAATCACCGTATTTAAAACCGAGCTCAGTCATTTGCTGTAGCAAGATCGCGCCCTCAAAATTACCCGTGACATGCAGCACAATCACTTCTTCCGGTTCCTCGGTTAGAATTTTTTCATCTGGCTTACGTTCCACCGTCAAGTCCATTTGTGTCTGACTCGGCGTTGCTGTGATGGAGGGAATAGATTCTGGTATATCATCAGTCGCCCGCATCGCGGGCGTACTTACAACATCATCGTGCTTAGGCACAGTCTCGGTTGGGGTATCAGTTGCATGGGCTCGCTCAGCTGCCGATGCGAGGTCCGGAGCCTCAGCCTCTGCTGCTGACGGTGCCGAAGTCATTTGCCCAGACGACGGCGTAGCCGTTGCTTTTACACCGCTGTCAGTGCGTTTAATGACGCGTACGGGGCCAACCCCGTCATCATCAAATCCATCTGCTTTTTGACGCTTGCGTTCCAGAGCAGCTGCACGATCGGAATCTCGCCGTTCATTTTTGCGGATGGTCCACATGCCATGCCCAATGATGGCAAGAATCAAGATTAAACCTATGACCGTAAACACAATCTGCATATTACTCATGTAACGCTCTCTTGGTTGTTTTCATTTCGGTTACAAGTGATCATTATTGTTTATGCTTCTGTCATCGCTACTGCGGCTTCAATATCCACCGCAACCAGTCGTGAAACCCCCGGTTCCTGCATGGTTACGCCAGCCAGATGAGATGCCATCTCCATCGCAATTTTGTTGTGACTGATGTAAATGAACTGCACGGTTTCTGACATTTCTTCAACCAATCGGCAAAATCGGCCTACGTTGGCATCGTCGAGCGGCGCGTCCACCTCATCCAGTAGACAAAACGGAGCCGGATTCAGACGAAATATAGCAAAAACCAATGATAAAGCGGTTAGCGCCTTTTCACCACCGGAAAGCAAGTGAATTGTACTATTTTTCTTACCGGGCGGTCTCGCCATAATGGTTACGCCGGTCTCTAACAGGTCGTCATCAGTTAATGCTAGATAGGCTGTACCACCGCCAAAAACCTTCGGAAACAGTTCTTGTAAGCCTCCATTTACGGCATCAAAGGTAGCTCGGAAACGTTGCCGTGTCTCTTTATCAATTTTCCGGATTGCAGTTTCTAATGTTTCCAATGAAGACGATAGATCATCATGCTGTTGATCTAAGTAATGCTTCCGTTCTGCTAACGTTTCTGCTTCGTCTATAGCGGCGAGGTTAATAGCACCGAGCCTCTGAATTGAAGCTTGCAATCGTTCAACTTCGGCTTGCCATTGCTTTTCATTCGCCGCTTCTGAGAGTTGCTCCAATATAGGTTTCAACGGTTGATTCATTTCTTGCAGAACCGCTACTACATTACGACTTCGCTCTTGCAACGCAACCAACTCCAACTGCCTACTTTGAACTTTTTGGCGCGCTTTCTCAATCTGAGCCTCAACGCCTTGCGCACCGGAACTAATCTCACGAAGCTGCTGTTCAAGCGTACTGACCTCATTCGCAATGACACGGCGCTGTTCATCAACTGACTCACGCTGCTGCAATAACTCCTCGAGTTGCAGCGCCATCATTTCCAGTTCTTCCTGTTGCTCAACGGCTGGCTCTTGCAACAGTTGTAACTGTTCTTGAGATTGCGCGCTATGTTGTTTACTTCGTTCTAACAGTGTCGACATTTGTTGCAACTGTAATTGTGCTTGTTGCAATTGCATTGTGACTTGCTGAGCTTGTTGTTGACGTTGCTGTAGGCGATCTCGGAGAACTTGACGTTGTTGTTGTAATTCATGGCGTTGTTGCTGCCAATCAGCATCATCACGAGTGTCGCTACCCTGTGCTCTAA
>DASSWH010000149.1:0-19306 GCA_035705175.1 Pseudidiomarina sp. | reverse complement strand
TCATTATCGGTGCAAGTTTTGCTGCTGTGGGCTCCTATGGACTGCTAAGACTGCCAGATTTTATGACTCGTTTGCATGCGCCAACAAAGAATACAACGCTTGGCGTAGGGGGCATTATTCTTGGATCTATTGTGTATTTTTCCGTCAGTGATTCATTAAGTCTGCATGAATTGCTGATCGCAATCTTTCTCTTTATGACCGCTCCGATAAGTGCTCATTTGCTCGCCAAAGCCGGTCTTCATCTGGAGTATAAAATGATCCGATCAACTCGCGATCTGCGCGCACACCCAGAACACTATAGTGATAAAAGCCAGCACAACGCAAAAGAGCGCGATAATGAGCGGGAAAGTTGAATACTAAAGCTCATAAACAATATCGGGTCACTTCAATACAATGTTGAACTGCAGCATATAGGCTCAACAACTGCCGCACGTCAGAATTAAAACTGCGCCCATTGATGACCATATCATTCGCTGTTATTCCGATGGCGTTTAATTCAACAGGCCGAGTTGTCGTGAAATTTCCAACAAGACTGAAGCCTTGCCTCGTTGCCAATGCGCGTCCTTCTAGTTGCCGTATCCCAGCAAAATTGTGTTGATTCACATCAATCGATACCGACATTTCTTGAATCGAGCCGTCGCGCAGAAGTAACTCACTATTTGGCTCCAGTAATTCCGAATCGAACAGTGACAATTGAAAGCGATGTTTATCTACTTGTTCCAATCCAATCTCGAGCGCAACGGGCAATTTCGCAATGACCTCACTACGGTCACTCTCATATTCGATCACAAAGTGGTCAATTCGTCGCGACCCGCTCAAATAGTTGGGCAGCCAGGGAATATTCATGCTGGTCTCGACTTCGGTCAACGATATAGGCCATTCACCAAAATCGATTCGATAGTAGATCGCTGCTTGTTGCCAGAACAGAATCTCATCAAGTACACGACTTGCTTCGTGCCAATCAGCAGTATCATCGCTAGGTTGAAATTGCTGTACCCAAGTTAAGGTTAGGATTCCTGCGAATAATACAGCGAGCGGCAGAAAGTATCCCTGCTGATGCTTTGATTTCAAACAGTGCTCCTAGGGGCTACCGGCCGCTCGTTGTAACTTAAACAGGTAGGCTAGTAGTGCCTCATAATCACGTTTAAGCTGGTTGTATTCAGTGGATTCATCAAGATGCATGGAGCCTTCCATCAGTGCTTCAGTTGCCTGCCTAAGCCGAACCGCGGCTAAGTTGTACCAAACCAAGGGTTGGGCTGAACTACCGTCTAAACACCGCTGATAGCCAACCGCTGAGGCGTCGTATTGATGCAATCGAAATCGTACTTGACCTAATGAACACCAATTTGAATAGACGTTTGGGTTTTCTACCAAAGCCTGCTGCCACAGCCCCTCTGCTTGATGCAAATCACCAATATGATACGCCGCCGCTGCAGTTCGTTGTAATTGCTGAACAAATGGCTCTTTGTCGGGTGCGGTGCTGGCACAACCGATACAGAATAATATGGGAAACAAGTAGAGCTTATTCACAAGTCTCCTCCTCATTTGAATGAATAAATTCAAATCGTAATTGCTCGCCGAACCAAATCTCAAAAGGAAGCTGACAACCTGCTTCACATTCAATAATCGAATATGCTTGCGGGCAGCGCAGAAATTGCCCTGGCTGAATATTGCGGTAGACACCAACTATCTTTTGCTGGCGGTCGAGAGCTACGACATCAATAGCAAAGTTCATACCCCAGGTGTGAATCGATCGACAACATGGAAACCAATAAGCCGTTTGCCGATTGCATCCTCGCAACTTCAACATTCCCATCAATCGCTGCGGAAAGTAGCGCATCACTTTTACTCGCTTCCACAAGCATAAATTGTACCGTTGGACAAAGAACCTCCCAAATTCCAAGGTTTCTGTAGCCATAACTAACCTCCATGTAGAAATCGCAATAGTAGTGGTCCAAGAATGATGAGAAACGTCACAGGGAAAAAGCAAAATAACAACGGAAACAATAGTTTCACACCGACCTCTTGCGCCCGTTTTTCTGCATCGATAATTTGCTTCTGACGTGCTTCGTCTGCCTGGCTTAGTAGTGTTTCAGCTAACTGGCTGCCATAACGTAGTGATTGGATAGAGGCAGTCACGAAGTGCTGAATCCAGACACTTGGTTGTGACTGACTCAATTGATTGAGAGCCAGCTCAAGATCAGTACCCGTTTGAATATCACGTTGAACACCTTGCAATAACCAGGTTGCACGGGATGGATTCGGAAGTGTCGCCATTGCGTAAATAGCAGCACGCTGCGACAGACCTGATAGGAGTAGCATCGAATAAATATCGAGTGTTGCTGGCCACTGTCGTTCAATTTGAGCATTCAAGTATCGTCTTTGTTGATGTCGTTTTAACAGCCACATTGAACCCGCGAGAACAAGCAATAACCGTTGATAATTGGGTTGTGGTATCACGAATAAAATAATACCCGCCACCATCACAACAAGCCTATGCATCAACCAATACGAATATGTCTGTCTTGCGCTACTCCCGGTCAATGCGTGTTGCTGCGAGCCTAGCCACAGATTTTCAAGATAGATCTTCATTGGACTCGGTAATGCAGCATGCAAACGAGACCCAAAACGCCCCGCGATGGTGCTATGCAGTGCTTGTTGAATGAGGCTCAAACACAAGTAAACCGCAAACATCAAGCCACTCCCGAAACCAATAAGTACTAGCCAGTCAGTCATCGGGAGTCGTCCTAACTAACTGTCGCACGATGAAATGCCCAATACACATCATAATCGCCGCACACACCAACATCATTTGTCCAAGACGCGTGTTTATCAGTAATTCGTTATTGCCAGGCTGAACCCACTGCAGTATCACAAATAATCCGATCGGCAGAAGTAACATCACTCGTCCCTGTAATCGAGCTTGCGCAGATAAACTCCGCAGTCGTTCTTCCGCATAAATTTTTTGGCGCAGTGATTTAGCCAATCGTTGGAGAAGATTCACCTGCTGCGCGCCATGCTGGCTACCGAGGGTTAGCGCAAGGAATAATTGATAAACGCCCCCACGCGGTACACGTAAATAAAAATCGTGCAAACCTGCACTCAGTGAATCACCAAATTGTAATCGCCGATTGAGCACAATAAATTCCTGCCGAATGGGCTGCGAGAGCCGTGGACAGATAGCATCAAACGCAGGGGCCAAGGCTAGTCCAGCTGCCAATGCTGTAGACAAAGCCTGAACTACATCTGGTAATTGACGAGAAATTTTCTCGCAGCGTTGCCAATGAAGATGGCGACGTAGCCAGGGAAGCAACAACAGCGCGATCACCGTCGCAGAGAGTCCCCAAAGAACGCCAAACTGAAGCATGATGACTAATGCGCCGGGACCGATAATAATGCCCAGTAATCCCCAAAACTGGAGAGCAGGTAAAAATATTAAAAATTCAGCAAGACTAGCCTCAGTTCGGGCAAAAACATCTTGCTGTAGCGCTTGTAGTCGCGACTTCTGCAGCAAAGCTAGTGCTAACGCCAGACTGACTCCAGTTGCGAGAGCGACGAGGCTACTGACAATCCCCCAAGCCACTACAGACATTGGTGGTACCACTCAGAATGAATACCGGTTGCTTCTAACGTCTTATCCCTTCGAGCAAAGAGATTTGCTAACTGAAACTGTTGCCCTTCAATACCACTTAATTCAGTAATTTCGACAATTTGTCTCGACCCGTTACTGTGTCGAACGACTTGAACGATAATATCAATCGCACTGCTAATTTGCTGTCGTATAGCTTGTATGGGGAGCTCCAGTCCCGCCATCAGAACCATGACCTCCAAGCGTTGCAGCGCATCTCTGGGCGTATTGGCATGCAGCGTGGTCAATGAACCATCATGTCCAGTATTCATCGCTTGCAACATATCGAGAGCTTCAGAACCGCGGCATTCCCCGATAATGATTCGATCGGGTCGCATTCGTAGCGCATTGATTAAAAGCTCACGAATGCTGATGCTGCCCACCCCCTCACTGTTGTTTGGTCGAGCTTCCAGCGCAACCAAGTTATCGTGTGGTAGTTTGAGCTCGGCAGCATCCTCAATCGATACAATGCGCTGTTCAGCCGCAATTTCGGCCGCAAGAATGTTCAAAAGCGTCGTTTTGCCACTTCCCGTTCCACCTGAAATAAGAATATTCTTACGATTGCAGATTGATGCTTTTAAATAGTCCGCAGCTGGCATTGACAATGCTCCTTGGTCAATCAAGTCATTCAGAGCTAACAAACTTGGACTAAATTTTCTTATCGTTAGGCAGGCCCCGCGGATGGCGAGCGGCGCCAATACTGCATTCACTCGAGAACCATCAGGCAGACGCGCATCGACCATAGGTTGCGAGGTATCAAGTCGGCGACCGAGTGGAATAACAATTCGATCAATAACGCGCAGTAGATCCGATTCTTGCGCAAAACCAAACTCTGATTTTTCCAGTTTCCCATCGCGCTCAATAAAGATAGACCGAAAATCATTAACCATTATTTCGGTAATCGTCGGGTCTTTGATGAGTTTCGCGATACAACCGAAACCGATACAGTCATCAACAATGTCAATCAGCTCTTCGGTCGTCGACGTTATATTTCCTCGAGATTCATTGACGAGTGCTTGCAGAATATCGAGTGCAATTGAATTCAGCTGTCTCGAATGAAGTTCTGTTGAGCTCTGGGGCAGTCGTTGCAGCCGCTGTTTTAGCTCTACACCAAGTTGTTGACGTTGTTGTTCACTGAGCATGATGGATCGCTTTTAAGCCAGTACAACCGGCTGTTTGATAGAATTCACGACGCTGCTGATTTCGTTTGTTATTCAGCTGTTCAATTTGAGAATCTTGACGAATATGTGGCGTAACAATAACGATGAGTTCGGTTGCCGCAGAACGAAATTGTTCAGATAAGAAAAGTCGACCGAGAAGCGGTACTCGGTGTAATCCCGGAAACTGGTCCGTTTGGAGTGATTGTTCATGACTGATCAACCCCGACAGCACTATAGCTTCGCCAGTGCGACCAGCGATGACTGATGAGACTTTGCGACTGAGAATACCTGGAACTCCGTTGACCGTTGTAGCCGGATCAATAGAACTGATTTCGGCACCGACCATCGTCTTAATCGATCCATCGGCGAGTATTTCTGGTGCCATTGTTAGCGCAACTCCATACTGGCGAAAAGTGACGTCTTGTTGCCCTTGTGCCAACACTTGAGGAATTGGAAACTCGCCGCCAACTAAGAATTCCGCGCTCCCGCCGCTGCGTGCCGACAGCAAAGGCTCTGCTAGTAATCGCGCATGCCCCTGGCGTTCGAGTAGATCGATAGCCGCTTGCATATCGACGGGTAGACTAACTATTTGAGTTGCTTCGCTGGATATCAATGGCCCTATAATTTGTTGTGGCCATCGAACGCCGAGTTGACGGGTATACTGCCGCTTTACTTCTGCTATTTGTACCGCAAGCTCAATCATGGGGGGCTGCTCAGATTCCCGCCAGTGTATGCGATTCATTATTTCTGGATAGCTTTGTTCAAGGTGAGCGAAGCGCTCCTGTGCTGCACTGTCAAGTTCACCGCGAAGTAGGACGACACTCTCATCCCGTTGAATGATGAGTTCAGGAAACTCTGCTTGGAGATGTTGAAGATCTGCATCTAATCGCGGGTTCGGTGGAGTTTTTATATGAATTTTCAAAGTTTGTGACGAGCCATCAGGAGCAAGCAGGAGAATCTCACTATGCCCCGGTGCCAAGCCATTAATAACGAGCTGATTGTTTTGAATCAATTGTGCTTGTAGTAACTGTTCACTCCCGACCACAACATCACTATCGTTGCCAACACGGATCACCACGGTCTGGCCAATCTCAATCTCGTAATCATTTTGAGCAGTCGAGACTCTCGGTGAACTCGTTGCAGTTGTGCTGATTAATTGCACAGCACTGAAGAAAATTACAGACGTGACTGCTATCCATGCTGGTCGGATCATTGCAATGGTTCCCGTTGAAAAAAGTGAAGTCGAGACGGTTGAGAAATCGCAGCAATCGACTTCGCTTCTGGATGTCTCAACCACAAACTCAAAGATTGATAACGGTAGTTCTCAAATTGAACCGCTTGGGCGATGGTCATGGCCAGCGTAGCGGTCGTAGGAAGCACGACATGGGCACTTTCCACCTGTTGAAAATGATCCAGAGCCGCTATCCGGACGCCCTGAATCAATTGGAGATGATGGTTATCATCACGCACAACTAGAGTGACCCGGTCGCCAACACTTACCATGCCATGATGACTTTGTTCTAAGCCCAAGGTTACAGTTATTGCCACTTCATCCGTAGCGAGTTGTTGGCTAAAGAACTGCGAGTAGTCCAATTCCAAATCAGCCAACGTCAATGGCTGTCCGCGCTCAACAAAGGAAACTAGTCGACGTCCGACAATCGCTGCCGCATCAGCCGGCACTAGCCAATTATCATTCACATACTCAGGAGGATACATACGCTGCTGTATATCTTGTGCCGTAATCACTTGTTGTGCATCACGATCATGAGCCATGACGATGACAGCAACCATTTGTTCGCGCAGTTGCGCTTGCTGAGCAGCACTCGTAGCTTCAACATAAGCATCAATAGTGAAATAGGCTGCACTTCCTAATACACATGTCAAAATGAGTAATACAACAAAACGAATTTGCCAGCTGAGTTCCGAGATACCTCCCTGATTCGGCGCTTTCATCCTAGTGCCCAGCCCAATAGCAGAAGATACGACCACGTCCATTCAGAAAATTCCTGCCACAACTGCCACGTGTGCGAAATGAACTCACCTATTGTTTGACCCTGTTTTGTGACCGGAACCGACCAGACCAATCCGAGCGTAACCGCGATAATTAGTGTTTCTGTTAGTGCATGACCTTCATTCTGCATAGGTCACCCTTATGATCGTTGAGCCAGTTGCTTGTTCTTGAATGAACCAATACTCACTGGGAACCTTGAGCTCTATCGATACCTGTTGGTGCCCCATGCGTGGCAATCCAACAAGTCGTTGTTGGTAGCGAAACTCAACTTGCGCCAAAATTTGTTGCGCGCTCCATTGCGACTGAAAAAGTTGTAGCTGCATATGCTCCGAATGCTCAATTAACAGCGCATTCCCTAGCCAATATCTGGACTCTAATGGTGATGCGGATAACGGTAGCCGGGTTAACCAGTGCTGCTGCCAAGACCGTTGATAAATCCACAGCACATCGGGTTGCAAACATAGCCAAAGGTTGACTTGAATGAGTCGTTGTTGGCAATCCAACTCCGCCCATTCCATGCGCGCAGGAGATTGCTTTAATTGCCAAATGGTCCGCGCACCGTCGCTGACTTGGACGGCTTGCCAATCAGCTGGTGGCAGTTCACTTATCACAGGAAGTCTCCTTACACCTCAATTCATACAATGTTGCATCAGGGTTGCTCCAGCCGAATCGAATCGACGACGCATTCAATTCACGTGCAATTGGCAACACACCAAAGCCATTTACAATATTCTGTAATCCCAAACGACTCAGTTGCCCTGTACTCGTGAGATTTTGTTGACGTCGAGTTAGGTCTGTAAACGATCGAGGAGCCCAACTGTCCTCCAGCACAGCTGCCGCAATAGTATCCTCGGTCGCAGATATTACTCGCAAAGTCGCAGTGGTCAGTTCGATCTCTCCCCAGCGCTTTAGCGGAGAGAGGATAGGTTTAACCGATCGCGCAAAATGGTCATCATCGTTGAGGGAACCCTGGCGCAGCTGCCATAGCGGTTGCAGCAGGCTCGATCGACTGGTATTGATCTTCGCCAAAGCTTGAGTACCTAATCCCCAGATCCATACCAATCCAGAGCTCATTAACCAGCTAAACACGCCTAAAAATAAGATGGTTTCAACCAACCCGGAGCCACTTTGTCGATAGCGCGTACATACATCGGTCATGTCTGCTTCTCCAATGAGATGTCTCGACGCAACAATAATTGTCGTTCGAATTGACTTAAACTCTGCAACGTTCCTTCCCAGAACGGATTAAATAGGTTGGCCCGCTCAAGGCGCTGATCCTTGCGTGCAAATAGTGATCGCGGTCGATGAAATCGTAATCCTGCCTTTGCCACAGCACTGCCGCTGCGTACGATGACCGATGGTGCTGTTTCGGTGGCGAGTTGAGGTCGATCAAAATAATGAATCCGATATCCCGTCTGCAGGGTCCGTTGCGTGTTTAGTGCCCAGGCAACGGCTCGAGGATTAAATCGACGGCTTTGTCCAAAGCTGTCCCGAGTGACGTGATCAATGAATTGCTGTTGACGTGCCCCCTCACCCCATGGCAATTCCTGCCAAGACCAAAAAGCACGCAGGTGTAACGAGAGCGTGTCCAGTCCCTGCCAATGCCAACGTCCGCGTTGATCAACAGCAAGTTCAGTACCGCCCGTTTTGATGATTTTTAACGCAAAGAAATCGAACCATGGATAGGTCCGTTGCTGGCTGAACGGATCTTTACTTGCCTCCATTAAAGCTTGCAATGTGCGATCATCGTTGCCCGTATGCCGTGGTCGAACAAAACTCCACCAAAATATCGGAAACGGCAGTAGTGAGGGGCTGTGGAGAATTTCAAAATCGAATGTTGCAGAGGTATGCAACTTAGCGATATCACTCAATGTGGTGGGAATCATCAATGCGAAGGAGCTGCGTACCAGCGTTTGTAATGCACTTAACGTGAGTGTGATCGCTTGTTGCATGACGATGCCGGCTCGGATCAACTGTTCGATGGGCTGTTGGGATTGCCGCACGATGACTGCAATTTGTCGAGTGACAGCGTTAAGACCGGGAATCCATGCGCTAATGGTCGCAGTGCGTGTCGTGCTGGTGCGCAACATTTCAAACCAACTAGCGATACCGACCAACTGACCGACAACCAATTGATTGGCCAATAAGGCGCGATTTGTCATCGCCAAAATATTCATTTCACGGGCTAACAATATCGCCGCCGAAATCGCCATGTGATCCAATGTAACCTGACGAGTCCATGATTGACGTTGCATGTGCCCATGCTGTAGGACACCAAATAACATAATGGTTAATGCCATCATCACGGGAAGTAGCCATACCCCGATTGAACCACGCTGAACCTGTAGATTCGGCATCAGTTTGCACTATCGCTTTCAGTGCTCTCATCATAATTCCCAAGCGAAATATCTTGCTTAGCAACTGTTTCTGAACGGCGAGCAGCAGCACGAGCTGTATTAATGGTGCTACCTGCACTCTGCCCCGAAATCTCTTGGGCTATTCCTGATACTTGACTACGAACCGTTTTACCCAATAACGAATAGACTCCAATCGCAGCCACAGCGATCAGAGCAACAATGATGATGTACTCGGTCATTCCCTGACCACGTTGTACTCGGCGTTTACCTTGAATAATGAGCATAGCGCACCTCCCTGAGCTGAAACTGAACTCAGTATAAGCGCGGTTATCGCACCACTCGCATGATGTCTTGAATGGCTTACTCGATGTGAAGATACTTGTGGAGCTGCACCGACAAACGCCAATTGCGTTCGATACAGGTTTGGATCGCCAGCTCAGTGGCGCGCGGACGCTGAGAAATAGGCTGCAGGGAGATGACCGCATCTGGGCGTGGCGGACATTGTTGTAAGAGCAGATCAAGTGCATCGATATGCTTTTGCATCGCAACCGGGTACTTAATTTCGTCGGCACGTTTCATACAGTCTGGACGCACTAAAAAGCCGCCCGGCATATCGAGCTTCGGTGACACGGTTACCCACATTTGCGCCGAGACTTGCAGCGCAAAAGTCCCGCTGGTTTCAATTTGTAACCGATAACCCGCGCGTTCCAACACATCTGCAAGCGGACGCAAGTCGTACATGGCAGGTTCGCCGCCGGTAATAACCACATGTCGAGCGGTAAATTTGCGTTCGCGAAAGAGCTTTACGATCGCATCAGCAGTCAGCTCAGCCCACTCGGCAGTGGGACCGGTTTTACTCGCTAATTGCTCTGCGTTGACTTGTAACGCTGGATCCATGTCCCACGTATGCTGCGTATCGCACCATGGACAACCGACTGGGCACCCTTGTAAACGAACAAAGATAGAAGGAACACCGGTGAACATGCCTTCACCTTGTATCGTTTCAAAAATTTCATTAATCGGGTACGTCAAATGGGTCACCGTTATCGGTTCTTTCAGCCACTGGAATAATTAGGTAAAATTGTACCTTAAATTCGCTGTATTGAGGATGTTTCGTGGCAAAAGTAGTGGTTATCTATTCAGGTGGGATGGATTCGTTTACGGTTCTACACCGTGCGCTGCGAGACGGACATGATGTCTATGCCCTGTCTTTTCACTATGGTCAAAGACACGCCAAAGAACTTGATTATGCTGCTCGCGTCTGTGCGGCGCAGAATATTCCTCACAAAATTGTCGATATTCGCTCGATAAATCAATTATTAGCTGGCAGTTCACTCACAGATAACATTGATATCCCTCAAGGTCACTATGAAGAGGAATCAATGAAATCGACCGTAGTGCCAAATCGTAATATGATTTTATTGTCGCTGGCGATTGGTTATGCGGTCTCTATTCAGGCAGAGGCCGTATATTATGGTGCTCACTCTGGTGATCATGCTATCTACCCAGATTGTCGCCCCGAATTTGTTCGCAAAATGAATGATGTGAGTTTAATTGCAAATTATGAACCTGTACGTATCGAGGTTCCCTATTTGGACGACGATAAAATTGAGATCCTTGCAGATGGACTACGTATGGGACTCAACTATGCAGATACCTGGACTTGCTATGAGGGTCGCGAGCTCGCCTGCGGTAAATGCGGAGCGTGCGTCGAACGACTTGAAGCGTTTGCTAAGAACCAAGTCGTTGACCCGTTGACCTATCAGGAAGTTTAGCTTAACCGATTTGCTTTAATAATTGCTGAGCTTGATGCCAACGTGGATGATTTTGTAGCGTTTGCATGGTCAATGATGCTGGTTTAGCCAGTAGCTCATAGCAGCGCGCTGATTGTCGGCCGGTCTCATTGATGCGAGCAGCAACGGCCTCAATGACTTGAATCGCGCCAGCGCGATCATTACATGCAAGAACCATATCACAGCCAGCATCGAGTGCCGCGTGAGCGCGATCAGCCATCGAGCCTGCTACAGTCGCGCCAGCCATAGCAAGGTCGTCGCTAAAAATAACGCCAGTAAAATGCAACTGCGCCCGCAAAATTTCCTTCAACCAACGTGACGAGAAGCCCGCTGGGTGCTCACAAACATCTGGGTAAATCACATGAGCCGGCATAATCGCATCCAGACAGGTTGCCAGTTCAATAAAGGGTGGTAAATCGACCGCAACAATCTCATCCCAGGGTCGTTCATCAATCGGAATCGCAATGTGGGAATCCGCAGCAACAGAACCATGTCCCGGAAAATGCTTACCTGTGGTCTTCATACCTGCCTGGTGCATACCCTTGATAAACGAGCGAGCAACGGGAATGATCTCGTCTGCTCGCTCGGCGAATGCTCGGTCGCCAATAACTTCGCTAATACCTCTGACGTCCAATACGGGTGCAAAGCTAAGATCGATATCCATCGCCAAAACCTCGACGGCCATTAGCCATGCGCATTCTTGCGCCATCTGTTGAGCTTGAGCAAGGGTTGCCGAGCGTTCGAGAAAACTTGCCATCGACGGTATTGCTGAAAATCCGTTGCGGAATCGTTGAACCCGACCGCCCTCATGGTCAACCGCTAACACGAGCGGGTTGCGCGCAGCCGCTCGTGTTTGCCGCACGAGTTCCTGTAACTGATCTTGATCATGGAAGTTTCGAGTAAAATAAATCACCCCACCCACTGCAGGATGTTGCAGAAGTTCGCGATCTTCCGCATTGAGTTCATACCCGTCAAAATCAATCATTACAGCAGTCATACTAGATTCCTTCGTTGCGACGAGAGCGCAGTGTGCCAAAAATGTTGGTAGGCGTCACTAGTGAAAATCGCCTAGACTTCTTAAATGCATCTATTTATTCATTGAAATCGTATGTATAAATAGTACTCAAAGTAAGTGTGAGGTGTTGTGATGAACAAAATGATCGGTGTCGGTATAGCGGCGTTTTTGGTAGCAAGTTGCGGCGGTGGTAGCAGCAGTAACAGTAATTCCGGAGGTGGCAGCGGCGATATCGGTGCACAATGTTCCGTAAGTGACCAAAAACAACGATTTCTCAACTACATGCGCAACGACTATTTCTGGGTTCAAGATATTCCCTCAAATGTGGATTTAGCCAATTACGACGATATGTACGAAGTGCTTGAAGGTATTCGAAGTAGTGAGGACAGATTTAGTTTTATTCTCACTGAGCAGGAGTATCAAGACCGTTACGTAAACGCACAATATGCCGGGTTCGGATTTAGTGCTCGAATCGTCAATAATTCTCGCGTATTTATCAATTATATTTTCGACGATTCTCCGGCCGCGATTGCTGGTATTAGCCGTGCCGACGAAATCACGGCGATAGACGGTGTCAGCGTGTCAACATTGCTCGCTAATGGAACCTACAATGATGCTTTGGGCGAGCCTGAAGTCGGCGTAGCTAGACAGCTGTCGTGGCGAAAACCAAATGGTGATGAATTCACAGATATCTTGACCAAGATTGAAGTCGAAACCAATACAGTGCTCGCCAGCGACGTACTGACGGTGGATAACAGACAGGTTGGTTATTACGTTCTCAATAGCTTTATTAATCGAACTGGTAATGACTTAAACTCCGCTTACAACCAATTTATTGGGGTCGATGAACTGATTATTGACGTCCGTTATAATGGTGGTGGATTAACACGGTACGCGAATCAAGCAGGCGCACAAGCTGCTGGAAATAACGTGATTGGCGAAACTTTTGTTCGTTACTTGTTCAACAATTTGAATCAAAATCAGAACAATACCGAGCTGTTTCAGTTGTATGACGGCGTCCGCCAATTGGATCTTGATCGTGTCTATGTGCTCACGACAGCAGCAAGCTGTTCGTCTTCTGAGCTGATTATTAATTCCTTGAAACCCTTTGTTGACGTGGTCGTAATTGGCTCAAGAACCTGTGGTAAACCCGTTGGTCAGATCCCTGAACAAATTTGTGATAAACGAACTTTTGTTGTCAATTTTGAAACCGTAAATGCAAATAATGAAGGGCGCTATTTTGACGGGTTACCGGTTAACTGTGCTGCTACTGATACATTAGTTGGTGATTGGGGAGATCCACAGGATCCGTTACTCGCTACAGCGAGCTTTCACATCACGAACGGTACTTGCCCTGCCAACCTTGCCACCGATCAGCAGGCGGTGGCTCAGCAGCAAGCTCTTGAACAACGAGGACCTCGAATAATCGACCAGTGGCGCCAAGAATTTTAAGACTTTGGGATAATTCGGTGTGGTCGCATGGCCACACCGCGTTCGTCACAAAACCAGTCGACTTCAACACGGTAGGTTTGCTGCAAATTGTCTGCCGTCAAAACATCGTTTGGTGTACCTATCTGGACCAAACGACCTTGGTCAAAAAGAGCCAGGCGATCACAATAAACGCTCGCGTGAGATAAGTCATGCAATGCGACCAACACCAGTGCCCCAGCGCGCGCGCGCTGCACCAAAAGCTCTAGCATCATGAGTTGATGATACAGGTCGAGTCCAGCAGTCGGCTCATCCGCAATAATCAGTGAGCCGTGGTTGACCAAAGCACAGGCACAATGCACACGGCGTTGTTCACCGCCTGACAATCGCAAAACAGAACGTTTCGCAAACGCCTGTAATTCGAACTCATGGAGTAACTGTTCAATCATCTGGTGTTGTCGTGAACGCGACCATGCCAAATTGACGGTAGCTTCAAATAATAGCTCGGTAACCGATATATCAGCGTACACCGCAGAGTGTTGAGGGATATACGAGATCAACTGTCGGCGCTGCAAAGGTCGCGCCGATGTCAAATTTAGATTATCCCAAGTAACCTGCCCTGAACTTGGCGGTAAACTGCCCACTAGGACTTCCAACAAGCTACTTTTCCCTGCTCCATTTGGGCCTATAATGCCAATAATTTCACCGCTCGTGGCAGTGAGTGAGACAGCTTGGAGCCGCTGCGCGACAACAAGATCACGAAGACTAAGCATGGCCAGCCTCGCGTGCTGCAAAACGATGCAATAGATACAGAAGAATCGGCGCCCCAAGTAACGCAGTAATCACACCAAGTGGGAGTTCTTGGCGCGTTGGCAGCCACATAACCAGAGTATCCACTGCAATCAAACAGCTTCCACCCATCGCCGCACTCCACCACAACAATGTCCGCGGTTGCTGAATCCCCATTAACCGAACGATGTGAGGAGCAATCAACCCGATAAAGCCGATCATGCCTGCGCTAACCACTGATGCACCAACCAATAAGGTCAGCCCCAGTAGCACCGCGGCTTGAGCACGCTGATAATGAAAGCCAAGCACTGCAAACTGAGAGGACGCAAACACGTGAGCACCGATGAAGCGACGCTGTGAAAAAAAAATAAGCGTCGCCAACACCGTGCTTGGCAACATTAGGGTGACATGTTCCCAGCCCCGATTCGCGACCGACCCCATCAACCACAGCGTCCATTCCTGAAATGCAAAAGGATTCGGGGCAAGACTTAAAATTAACGCCAATAACGCGCCGCCGAGCGCAGAAATAGCAACCCCTGCTAACAACAATCGGATCGTTTGCAGCGAACGCCCTGCCAGTATCCACAGTAACCCAAAAGCGCCTAATGCACCCATCATGCCAATCAGCGGCAATGACCAAGCGGTAGGGAGCATCCAACCAAAATACAAGGCACTCACAACGACGAGAGCCGCACCACTCGAAATACCAATAATTCCCGGCTCAGCCAGTGGGTTGCGGAAAATAATTTGAATTGCTGCGCCCGCTAAACCAAGCGCAAAACCATTCAGTAAAACTAAGTTCAAACGTGGCCAGCGGATATCATACAAAATTTGCAAATCAAGCTCAGACGTCGGCCAAATCCACCAGTGAGAATCACCAGAGCCCAGATGCAATACTGCAAACAGAAGTGTAAAAAAAACGAAAGCAACATAAAGCAGCGCCCTCGACTGAAGCTGGTTTTTATTCACTTTGCATAGCCTCTAGATATTGGATCGCTTGTGTCGCTGGGCAGCCTGCAACCTCACCTTTAATCTTATACACGGTTTTGTCTGCGGACCAGTCAACTAACGCCCGATGATGCAGCCAATCCTGACCGCGAGAATAATGCGTCGAAAAACCTTCAAACACGATGTGCTCGCCTCGTAGACGGATAACTTCAGCGAGACCGACTTGTCCGAGCTGTCCTGCCTGAATCGGTGTCTGTAGCTCAACCCCCACCTGTGCTAATAAATCTGCGGTCCAACTATCTGCAGCCCACATAAAATAGTTTGGCATCAAAATTATCAGTGTTGGGGGTAATTTTTTACCACTTTCAACGAGCTGTTCCTGCTGTGTTAAAAACCATCGGTTGACGCTTGCTTCACGCTGTAATGCCAGCCCAATCGGTTGGCGTTGTGCTTGCCACTCGAGCCAGGTTTGTGGATGTTGAATTGCAACCAGTCGAAAATTGTAATCGGTGGCGGCGCGTCGCAATGCGCGGAGCAATACCGAGGAAATAAAGTTGTTGTGCACCACTACATCGGGCTGGGCTCGAATAATCGATTCTAACCGATTGCCATGAACCGTCGTGGGAATCACCGTGTCGTCTGGTCTTAACAGTGTTGGCAACCAAGGGTCATAGCATGAATTCAGTGATAACACGCGTATGGGATCGACCATACTCCAGCTGTTGGACGACCAACACAGTATGAGAACCGCGATTAAGCGCCTGATTGGCGACTGGATCATTACAACGCATCCAGTGCTTCTTGGAGATTCTTCACTGCCGTCACTCGCATGCCTTGAATAGTCTTTTGTGGCTTGTTCCCAGCGGGCACGATAGCTCGAGTAAACCCGTGCTTTACAGCTTCATTCAGTCGCGCTTGACCATTTTGCACCGGGCGTATTTCTCCGGCCAGACCGACCTCCCCAAATACCACCAGATCGCGAGGGAGTGGTTGCTCTTTGAAGCTTGATACAATTGCCAGTAGCAAAGCCAGATCAGCACCTGTTTCTAAAACCTTGACGCCCCCGACAATATTCACAAAGACATCTTGGTCTGACATGTGCAGCCCACCGTGGCGATGCAGTACAGCTAACAATAGGGCGAGTCGAGACGTATCGAGTCCGACAGCGACACGACGCGGATTCGCGAGCTGGCTCGCATCGACCAAAGCTTGTAGTTCCACTAATAGCGGTCGCGTTCCTTCCCAAATAACAATCACGACAGAACCACTGCCGTGCTCTTCGCCTCGTTGTAAAAATATCGCTGATGGATTGGTCACTTCGCGCAGACCTTGTCCAGTCATTGCAAAAACTCCTAGCTCATTGGCTGGACCAAACCGATTCTTATGTCCACGTAACGTCCGAAACCTCGAGTCTGCCGAGCCTTCCAATAAAATCGAACAATCAATACAGTGCTCTAATACTTTGGGACCGGCTAGACTGCCATCTTTGGTCACGTGACCAACCATAAATATCGCCACCCCATTTTGCTTGGCATATCGTGTCAGTACTGCAGCTGACTCACGAACTTGAGAAACGCTGCCAGGTGCGGAGCTGACATCATCCAAGTGCATAACCTGGATCGAGTCAATGACCATCACTCGTGGTTTTTCGATATCTGCCAGCTGACAAATAGTCTCAACCGAGGTTTCTGCCAACATACGTAACTGATCCGTGGGCAATCCTAACCGTTGCGCTCGCAAAGCTACTTGCTGCAACGATTCTTCACCCGTTACATAGAGAGTCTTCATGCTTTGAGCTAGATTACACATGGTCTGCAAGAGCAAGGTACTTTTACCTGCTCCTGGCGAACCACCGATGAGAATGGCAGAACCAGGCACAATACCACCACCTAATACACGATCGAATTCAGCATAGGTACTACTGAATCTCGGTAAGTCCGTTAAACTGACATCTTGAAGGGTTTGAACTTGCGCTTGCACGGCTCCAGCAAAGCCTGATCGACTGGCTTGTCCGCGTGCACCAGCCGAACGTTGCGGTGAACTTAGTCGAACTTCAGTGATGGTGTTCCACGCTTTACACTCAGTACATTGCCCCAGCCAACGTGCGTAATCTGCGCCGCAATCATTGCATACGTATGCTGTTTTAGTCTTTGCCATGCGCCGCTTTTCCTGTCATCAAAACTTGAATGAGAGTCGATAGATCTGGCTCATCGATAATAATGTCGGCTACTGCTTTCAACCGTGATTTGGCGCAAAAAGCAACACCACATGCAGCGGCCTCAAGCATCTGTATGTCATTCGCGCCATCACCGATCGCTAAGGTGTTAGTCAGCGGAATTTCCCAACGCGAAGCATAATCTCTCAGTGCCTCGGCTTTGCGCTCTGCGTCGACAACCGGCTCAACAACTCGTCCCGTTAATTGTCCCTGCTGCCATTCCAATTCGTTGGCGCACACTGCATCAATGTTCAGTTGCTTCTGTAGTCGCTCGGCAAACCAGGTAAAGCCGCCTGAAGCAATCACAATTCGCCAGTGCTGTTCCTGCAACCATTGGCACAAGGCAGACGCTCCCGGAGTCAGTGGTATGGGATCAAACAAACGCTGAAATTGACTCTCTCCGATACCCGCTAATGCAGCAACTCGTTGCCGTAAACTTGCGACAAAGTCTAACTCCCCACGCATGGCCGCCTCAGTAATAGCAGCGATCTCTGGTTTACGACTAACAAGAGCAGCAATCTCATCGATACATTCAATAGTGATGAGCGTTGAATCCATATCAAATACAGCCAACCCTGGCTGACTAAAATCAAGCATGGTTACAGTTTCCTTATTTACAGCAGGAGCGCCAACAGCGTATATTTGCGATTATGACGACGCGCACACAACATGTTATCAGCATCACACAACTTGTCTATCGACGCTTGCGTCGCTTTGGCTTCGCTATCGTGCTCATTATTCTCATTGAGCAATTGTGGGGTTCGATGCAAGCTACGAGTTTGATCGATTTTCAAAAGCATAGTGAGCAACTGATGCAAGTGGCCGTCGAGCAAACTGCGTTTGCTGCGACACAATCTATCGTGGTGCCCGATCAAGAACGTTTGCAAAGCCTCGCTGATCAATTACAACAACAGTCGCTGATCATTTCCGCTGCTATCTATAACCGATTTGGAGAACAGTTGGCATTTGCCTCGAGTCTTGAAGAGTCGGATCAAGCCAACGAGACAATGGTTTTGGTCGAAGAGATCAACGAAGGCAGCCAGGTACTTGGTTATGTGCAGGCTGTCATTGACCGGCAAGCATTGCTGGCGCAGCCTGAAAAGACCCACGCCTATTTAACCTATTATGGGCAGTTTTTACTGGTACTGGCTATATTTGCCGGAATTTTTGTGACTTCAACCTTTAATCGTTGGCGCTACCGAAAAGCTGACAACTCGACTGCCACAATCGCTGGCGAATAGTGGTTTCGTCTTCTTCTCGCAGTTCCACTAAACTAGCCAGAACTTTTGCGACATAAGCGGGTTCATTGCGTTGGCCTTGTTTGCCGGCAATAGGCATATCGGGAGCGTCGGTTTCTAGCACCAATGCGTCTAACTCAACCGATTGAATCGCTGTTCGTGTTTTTTGTGCTCGAGTATAGGTAATAGTACCTCCAACCCCAAGCTTGAAACCCAGCTCAATCCACTGTTTAGCTTGTTCATATGAACCACTAAAGGCGTGAATAACACCGCCACAGTCTGGTAATTGATCCCGAATTTTCTTAATACCTGCCAGCAGTTCAGATTGGGTTTTGCGGTGATGCAGAATCACACTTCGTTGGTACCGCGCCGCCAGTGCCAATTGCTCCTGATAGAATTGCTGTTGTGCCTCAAAGTCTGCGCAGGTAGCATCCAGTCCAATCTCACCAACAGGCGCATGCGCGTAACGATGCAATTGTTCCTCTAACCACTGCAAGTCTGACTTTTCATGCTGCTCCATAAAGTATGGATGCAGACCAAAACTGCGATGGATTTCAATCGCTGTGGAAGGGAATTCAAGTGCTGCCTGAGCTCGTGTCCCAGGCACCATAATACCTTCAACTCCAGCATGAAGTGCGCGCTCAAGAACCGCTGCTCGATCCGCTGTAAAATCATCAAAATCCAGATGACAGTGCGTATCGAATAACGGCAACATCACTTAGTG
>DASSWH010000148.1:0-3483 GCA_035705175.1 Pseudidiomarina sp. | reverse complement strand
CTGCGCGTATGAGTGCGGCAAAACTTCAAGAATTCTTCGCCCGCGAAACGCAAAAAGCAAAAGAAGAAGGGGTGCTATTATCCCTGCACTTAAAAGCCACCATGATGAAGGTTTCTGACCCTATTATGTTTGGTCATGCGGTGAAAATTTACTTCAAATCGGTATTTGATAAGCACGCGGAGACATTCAAGACTTTAGGTGTCGATGCAACCAATGGATTTGGTGATGTGCTCGCCAAAATTGCTGACCTGCCGGCCTCGGAACGTGCTGACATTGAAAAGGATATTCAAGCTGTTTATGACGAGCAAGCCGAATTGGCCATGGTCAACTCAGATAAAGGTATTACCAACTTGCATGTACCAAGTGACATCATTATTGATGCCTCGATGCCTGCGATGATCCGAGACTCTGGGAAAATGTGGGATCGCCAAGGTGGGCAGCAAGATACCAAAGCAATGATTCCAGATCGCTGCTATGCGGGCGTTTACCAAGCCACAATAGACTTTTGTCGCGAACATGGAGCTTTTGATCCCGCCACCATGGGGACAATTCCGAATGTCGGTTTGATGGCGCAGAAAGCAGAAGAATATGGCTCACATGATAAAACCTTTGAAATTGCCGCTGCAGGAACAGTGAACGTTCTCAATAGCGCTGGTGACGTGGTATTTGCTCACGATGTCGAGAAAGGCGATATCTGGCGTATGTGCCAAGTGAAAGATGCACCGATTCGTGATTGGGTAAAGCTGGCGGTAAATCGTTCGCGCTTAAGCGGTATGCCAGCAGTATTCTGGCTCGATTCGCAGCGTGCTCATGATGCGGAATTGATCAAGAAAGTAAAACTGTACTTGCAAGACCATGACACCACGGGTTTAGACCTTCAAATTATGGCGCCGTTGGAAGCCACCTTGCATTCATTGCAACGAATGAAAGCAGGTAAAGATACTATCTCGGTGACCGGCAACGTGCTGCGTGACTACTTGACCGATTTGTTCCCAATTTTAGAATTAGGGACCTCGGCGAAAATGTTGTCTATTGTGCCATTGATGAACGGCGGTGGGTTGTTTGAAACCGGCGCTGGCGGTTCTGCACCGAAGCACGTTCAGCAGTTCGTCGAAGAGAATTATCTGCGTTGGGATTCACTGGGTGAATTCCTTGCACTTGCGGCATCATTGGAGCATCTTGCTCAGCGCACTAACAACAAACGTGCGCAGATGCTTGCAGATGCACTTGATATCGCGACAGCGAAGTTCCTCGAGAATAACAAGTCGCCGGCGCGAAAGTTGGGTGAAATCGATAACCGTGGCAGCCATTTCTACCTCGGCATGTATTGGGCCGAAGCGTTGGCTGCGCAGTCAGAAGATACCGATTTAGCGACTCGTTTTGGCAAATTGGCTGCTTTCCTGACTGAAAATGAGCAAGCGATTATGGCTCAGCTCAATGGTGTGCATGGGTCGCCGGTTGAAATTGGTGGCTATTATCAGCCGAATGCTGAGCTCGTCGCGAAAGCAATGCGACCGTCAGCATTGTTGAATGATGCGCTTGCGTCACTGTAATCAATAAAGCGTTCCTGAAGACACCAGAGCCGCCTCATCATGAGGCGGCTTTTTTTTGCCCGAAGCGTCTGAAAGCTTGTATGCCAGCTTTATTTAAGCAATTTCTAAAACAGCAAACTATAATCCATTCGATACAAACGCTGTCAGCAAATGAAGGAGATGACTGTGGGTGCATGGAAAGACGTTTTGTTGTGGTGTTGGATTGTGAATTATGGCGTTTTGTTGTTGTGGTTTATTGTGTTAACAGCTTTTCGTGAGGGTCTTTACGAGCTTCATGGCAAGTGGTTTCCATTATCTCGTGAGTCATTTGTCCAAATGCACTATATGAGTATGGCCATCTATAAAGTATTGGTCATCGTGTTCTTTTTGGTTCCGTGGATAGTCATGGAATTTGTAATCGGCTAGAACGCTGTTAGCTGGGGTAGTATGTCAGATTCCAGAATACGAACAGAGCACGAACTCGCTGTTGCGTTGCAACGGCTGGGTGAGCTGTCGCCAAAAATTGCCGCTCAGCAGGCCGAGTATAATCAACTACTAGCCGCGATTGACGCCTACCAGTCGCGGTTCTTAACGGCATCAGAGCGAGCTTTTGCCAATCCAGACGAGGCGAGCAAAGCTGTCCAAGAAGGCCGTCTCGTTGACCCGGACGTCGTGCATGGTTGGATGAAAAAGTTTGATCAAAGCACGAAGAATTAGGTATTTATGGGGTAGCACACTATCATAGCGGTCATTCACATAAATTGGAGCCGCATATGTCCATCCAAGACACTACCGATCAAGATTTTGAACAAAGCCCACTGACCCAAACCTACACTCAAGACGATAAAACCGTTCAAATCGATATTTATAAGTCGGATGAACGTGGATGGATTCTCGAAATCGTCGATCAAGAAAATAACTCTACTCTTTGGGAAGATCATTTTGACTCGGACCAAGCAGCTCTCCAAGAAGCTTTGGACGCGTTAAAAGAAGAGGGTATCGAAGCCTTTATCGGTTCATTCTAAGAGAACGCATTCTACGGATGACACCAGCGCAGGCATGCGGCACAATACAAGGATACATTTACGTTTAGCCTTGTACTGAGCCACATGACTGACGCACCAGCACCAGCTGAATCCATGCCTGCCACACCTCCATTTATTCACTTGCGCGCGCACAGTGATTTTTCCATGATCGACGGTCTGCCGAAAGTGGGCCCCTTGTGTGAGGCTGTGGCTGCAAAAGGCATGCCTGCCGTCGCCTTGACCGACCAAATGAACATGTGTGGACTGGTTCGGTTCTACCGCACGGCCCATAAACTCGGACTCAAGCCCATCGTTGGCTGCGATTTATGGGTGGTAGATGCGGATGACCTGGATGAACCCGCAACACGATTAACCGCATTGGCGATGAATAATGAAGGCTACCAGCAACTGACTCAATTGATCAGCAGAGGGTATCTGGCTGGGCATCGCCAGGGCAAACCATGCATCAATAAACAATGGTTAGCTGAACACAACGTCGGCATCATCCTACTCAGTGGCGGTCGCGAGGGCGAAATCGGTCGTCTTTTGCTGCAGCAACGGACGGACGAAGCACGCGCAGCGCTTGAGTTTTATCAACACTATTTCGCCGATCGATTCTATCTCGAGTTAGTGCGCACGGGACGTCCGCGTGAGGATGATTACTTGCACGCTGCAGTGGCCTTGGCCGCTGCGAACGAGATACCCGTAGTTGCGACCAATGAAGTGGTGTTTTTGAGTCCCGATAACTTCTATGCGCACGAAATTCGCGTTGCTGTGGCTGATGGTTATACCTTGGATGATAAGCGCCGACCGAAGAAATACAGTGACCAACAGTATTTGAAGAGTCCGCAGGAGATGGCAGAACTATTCGCGGACATCCCCGAAGCGTTGGCAAATACGGTTGAAATTGCGAAGCGTTGCAACGT
>DASSWH010000147.1:0-4327 GCA_035705175.1 Pseudidiomarina sp. | reverse complement strand
GGGACGTGTTTGTACCGCCGACGAAAGCTCAGAACTAGAGTTGCTTTCTTCGGGAGCTGCAGCGGGTGATGAAAAACCTAAATTTTTTAGTTGGTCTTGCAGAGAACTCACGAATTACCTCAAAATGCGATTGGAATAAATAAGCTAGGTGTTATATATTTTTTGCATAAGCAATCCACTACAGGTCAGATATGAAACTGCAGCAGCTGCGCTACATTGTCGAAGTATTAAATCATAATCTCAATGTCTCGGCGACTGCCGATAGCTTATTCACTTCTCAACCTGGTATCTCGAAACAAGTACGTATGCTGGAGGATGAACTCGGCATTCAAATCTTTGGTCGCAGTGGTAAACATCTGACTCACGTGACCCCGGCAGGTGAAGAGGTCATTCATATTGCGCGACAGATTTTAGCGCAAGTTGATGCCGTCAAGGCGGTTGCGAGCGAGCATACGCAACCTGATCAAGGCAAACTACAAATTGCGACTACGCACACTCAGGCGCGCTACGCACTGCCTCCCGTGATTCAGAAATTTATGAACCGATATCCGAAGGTTTCGTTGCATATGCATCAAGGGTCACCCGAGCAGATCAGTGAGGCTGCGGCGAAGGGCAAAGCAGATTTTGCGATTGCAACTGAGGCACTGCATCTCTATCAAGATCTGATCATGTTGCCATGCTACCACTGGAATCGTTCGATTATTGCGCCACGTGACCACGCGTTAGGTCAGCAAAGTAAAGTGTCTATTCAGGATTTACGCGACTTGCCTATTATTACCTACGTGCACGGTTTTACTGGACGTTCGGAATTAGATCGAGCGTTTAATCATGCCGGAATCAAACCTAATGTTGTCTTCACTGCAACGGACGCTGATGTAATCAAAGCTTATGTACGCATGGGACTCGGTATCGGTGTTGTCGCTTCGATGGCTATTGACCCTCAGCACGACACCGATTTAGTAGCGATAGCAGCTCAACATATTTTTGAACCGAGTACGACGAAAATTGGATTTCGAAAAGGTACCTTTTTGCGGAATTACATGTACGACTTTATGGAAGCGTTCGCTCCCCATTTAACAAAGACCACTGTAGAACGAGCCATGCAGGCTAAGTCTCAGGATGAGATTGATCGTTTGTTCGCGAAAATAGAACTTCCAACCCTCTAAAACACAGTAAATGGTGAATAGTTAAAAGTGAATAATGGTGAAAAGTGACTAGATAACGGAAACATTATCTGTTCACTCTTCACCATTCACAATGTTTTACTAGCATTCGATGATATTGACTGCGAGGCCACCGCGAGCAGTCTCTTTGTACTTTGACCGCATATCGTTGCCAGTTTCCCACATCGTTTTGATCACCTTGTCCAGTGATACTTTGTGGTCACCGCTGCCACGAAGCGCTAACCGCGCGGCATTGATCGCCTTGATCGCGCCCATGGCATTGCGTTCAATACAGGGTACTTGAACGAGTCCACCCACAGGGTCACAGGTTAATCCAAGGTTGTGTTCCATGCCGATTTCAGCAGCATTTTCAACGTTGCTGGTATTACCGCCCATCAATTCAGCAAGTGCTCCTGCCGCCATTGAACAAGCCACACCGACTTCACCTTGGCAACCTACTTCAGCGCCTGATATGGACGCATTCTTTTTGTACAAGATGCCAATCGCCGCGCTGGTAAGCAAGAAACGAACGATGGTTTCTTCGTCGAGCGGCGTGATAAAACGGTCCGCGTACTTCATGACTGCTGGTACAATACCCGCTGCACCATTCGTAGGAGCGGTAACGACGCGCCCACCGGCAGCATTCTCTTCATTCACCGCGAGGGCAAATAGATCGACCCAATCCATCACTTGCATCGGATCGGCGGATTTTTCATTTTTTAACCGTTGATACAGAGCTGGCGCTCGTCGCCTAACTTTTAGACCTCCGGGTAGAATTCCTTCAGTTCGAATGCCACGGTCGATACATTCGTCCATGGTTTTCCAGATATGCATCAAGCCATCGCGTATTTCCCGCTCGGAACGGAATACCTTTTCATTGGCTAGCATTAATGAACTGATGCGCAGACCGTGCTCTTGGCAGTGGGCAAGCAGCTCGGCACAACTATCAAACGGGTAGGGAATAGGCTTACTTGACTGTTCGATCGCTTCTTCAAGACTGTCGTCAAAGTCTGCATCACGAACAATAAAGCCGCCGCCAATCGAATAATAGAGATCTTTAAACAGCACCTCATCCTTACGGAGCAGGCGTAGCTCCATTGCATTCGCATGGCGAGGCATGGTTTTGCGGCGATGAAAAGTAATCGCGCCTTCACGCGGAAAATGCACTTCATGCTTTCCGAGTAGCTTTAACTTCTGCTCACGGTCGACAGTTGCGAGGAACTCATCAACCGTCGTCGTGTCGACGGTTTCCGGCGACTCGCCAACGAGCCCTAAGATGACGGCTTTACCGGTGCCATGGCCTTTGCCGGTTTGCCCGAGCGAGCCAAATAGCTCGACCTCGATACCGGTTGCTTGGGCAATATCAAGTTGTTGTTCTGCTGTGCGCAAAAATTCAGCGGCGGCACGCATAGGTCCTACCGTATGCGAACTAGATGGACCGATTCCGACTTTATAAATATCAAAAACACTAATCATAAATTCTCTTATTAGGTCGTCCGTTGATTAATTCAAGGGCCGAGACCAAGGCCGTTGATCAGGGTACACATGATCTGCCAGCTCGCGCAGCATGCCAGCTGTAGCTCCCCAGATATTGCGTTGCTGATATGGCATAAAGTATACCTTATTGTACATAAAACGCTGTAGTCGAAAGACGAAATGTTGGCGTTGCTGCAAAATAGTCGCTAATGGCACCGTGAAAATCTCCGCTACTTCATGTGGATCTGCAACTAGCGGTTGTTGTGGGGTGACAATTGCAACATAAGGTCGCACGATAAAATTACTAATCACAGGATAGTCGTGCAACTGCCCGACCAGCTCGACATCGTCAGGGTGTAATGCGATTTCCTCGTGCGCTTCGCGCAACGCTGTTTCATACAGATTCGCATCATGCGGCTCTTGCCGGCCACCGGGAAAGCTAATTTGTCCCGCGTGATGGCGCAGTTGCGCACTCCGTTGCGTGAGTATGATTTGCAATCCGTCCGGCGATTCTAGAAGTGGAATCAACACAGCAGCTGGTCGTAAACGCTTTAGTGAGGGACGTGTGACTTGGGGTGCACGATACAGTTGAAAACGTCGAAGGAATTCATGACGGTGCATGCTAAACCTCAACCTCTGATTGCGCCAGTACCGGTAAAATCTTAGCTACTTTATCCAACGTTTCTTGATATTCACTGGATGCCTCAGAGTCGGCTACGATGCCACCTCCTGCCCAACAATGGATGCGACCGGCCGCAGCGACCAGAGTACGAATTGCAATATTGGTGTCAGCAGCACCGTGTTGGGAGAAATAGCCGAAACTACCGCAATAGAAGCTGCGCCGATGGGGTTCAAGTTCCTCGATAATTTCCATCGCTCTAATTTTGGGAGCGCCAGTAATAGAACCACCGGGAAACGCCAGTCCCAGCAGCTCAATACCCAGTTTTGCATCGCGCAGTGAACCAGTTACCGTGCTCACTAAATGATGTACCGCAGGATAACTCTCAATGGCGAATAATGTCGGTACCTTAACGGTGCCAGGCTCACACAGCCGACTCAAATCGTTGCGAAGCAGGTCAACAATCATGACATTCTCTGCGCGATCTTTGGGGGATTGTGCTAATGCTTCGGCCAAAGCTGCATCCTCGCGAGCATCGGCTGAGCGTGGTTTCGTGCCTTTAATCGGTTTGGTTTGGACGTGACCCGCGGCACTAATACTGAGAAAGCGCTCGGGTGAAAGCGACAGTAGTGCACCCGACTCTAACTGCAGGAAACCGGAAAATGGCGCGCGGTTGCTAGTGCGTAAACGTTGATACGCAGACCAAGTATTGCCTGTGTAGTCTGCGCTAAAACGCTGAGCGAGATTGATCTGATAACAGTCACCGGCGCGCAAGTAATCTTGAATGCGCTCAAATTTAGCGGTGTATTCTGTTTGACTCATATTGCTATGCCAGTTGCTCAGTAAACCGAACGAGGACGACATGGGAGTATGCGGTGCGAGCCAATATTGGGTTAGTTCAGCAATCTGCGTTTGCGGCGCAAGTAACCAGGTTTGTTGAGTCTGTCGACAACGAATCAGGGCTTGGTGGTATATACCCACGGCGATATCTGGTAATTCAATATCGGTCGCTGCAAGACTGGGGAGGCATTCTAAGGCTCGTCCTGCATCGTAACTGAAAGCACCGGCG
>DASSWH010000146.1:0-12284 GCA_035705175.1 Pseudidiomarina sp. | reverse complement strand
GGTCGAGTTGTGCTCATGGCTGGCGACGGCGTAAATGATGCTCCAGCTTTGGCTACCGCAGATGTTGGGGTAGCTATGGGAACGGGCACGGATGTGGCGATTGAGAGTGCTGGCATTACGCTGCTGCAAGGCAATCTTATGGGTATAGTTGAGGCACGAAATTTATCATTAGCGACCATGCGTAATATTCGGCAGAATTTATTCTTTGCCTTTATTTACAATGCGGCAGGTATACCTATCGCGGCAGGTATTCTGTATCCATTTTTCGGAATATTGTTGTCTCCAATTATTGCTGCCGCGGCTATGTCATTGTCTTCGGTGAGCGTGATTTTCAATGCTCTGCGTTTGCGAGTCATCAAGTTAGGAACGGACAGCGAATAGAAGAATCATTATTCATCATAGAGCACTAAATCATGCAAATTAAAAAGCTAGCTGAACTGATTGAATGGACGCGAGCACTGCACCAAAAACTTGCTGCCTGTCTAGCACATTGCGCAACACGACATAATGAAGAACGCGTTGTAATACTGCTCGAATATTTGGCGTCTCATGAGTTAGCAATGGAAAAAATGGTTGCTGCTTATGGCAGAGAGGCTGACATTAAGGCGACCCAGACTTTTGTATATGACTACCTATCCCATCCCCCCATTACACCAAACTTCATTTGCGATGAGCATTATGCCACGATGACCGCCGCTGAAATAAATAATGAAGTCTTTAATTTTCATCAACAAATCAACAGCATGTATCGTACTTTACTAGACACTGCTGTAATTCCAGAAGTAAAAGAGCTGATGCAAGCGCTATTGGATATGGAGGAGAATGAGACACGGCGGCTAGTTCGGCAGGTAGCACGGGACGATTTGTGATCGACACTAGCGAGTGTTGCCAAACATCTCGATAGAGTAGGGATCTATTTTTGGGTTGATAGTTTTAGCTGGATTATTATCACATGCTTTGGCCGCAGGCGTAGCCGCTGCTCCAGGCCCATTGGAAATTGTAGCCGCCGAGCCAGCCGGTGACATCCAGCACTTCGCCGATGAAAAATAAGCCGGGTTGGAGTTTGCTTTCCATGGTTTTGGAGCTGACTTCGTCGGTGTTGACGCCGCCGAGGGTGACTTCGGCAGTGCGATAGCCTTCGGTGCCGTTGGGTTTGATGCGCCATTGCTGCAGAGTTTCAGCCACTTCAGACAAAAGTGTGTTGTTGCAGTCAGCGAGTTTTTTATCCGGCCAGCCTTGTTGTTCGCATAAAGCGAGTGCTAAACGCTTCGGGAACCACTCTTGAATCACGGTTCTTAAGCCCACACGCGGGCGCTGCTGGCGTAATTCGGTAAGATCAGCATAGGTATCAGCGGTAGGACGTAAATTCACGCTCAGCGGCTCACCTGGCAACCAGTAGGACGAGATTTGCAGTATAGCTGGACCTGATAGCCCACGGTGTGTGAATAGCATGGCTTCTTTGAAGCTAGCGCGATCATTCTCGGCAACGACATCAACCGCTAATCCTGATAACTCCGCGTAATACTCTTTGTCTGTGTCATGCAAGGTGAACGGCACTAAGCCGGCGCGCACGGGAATGATACTGTGACCGAACTGCTCAGCGAGCTGATAGCCCATTGGCGTTGCGCCTAGCTTTGGCATCGACAAGCCACCACAAGCAACAACCAGTTTGTGAGCGCTCACTGATCCTGAGGATGTTTTCACCTGATAACGACCGTCGCTAAAAGCGACATCGAGTACTTCAGTGCGCAACTGCACACGGGCGCCTGCGGCATCACACTCATCCATCAACATCCGTACGATGTCTTTTGCCGACTCATCACAGAAGAGCTGACCGAGTGTTTTTTCGTGGTAGGCAATGCCGTGTTTCTGCACCAGCGCAATAAAATCCCACTGGGTATAGCGGCTGAGTGCGGATTTACAAAAGTGCGGATTTTGTGAGAGAAAATTCTCAGGGCTGGTGTAAATATTGGTGAAATTGCAGCGACCACCACCGGAAATCAGAATCTTTTTTCCGGCTTGCTTGGCATGGTCAATCACTACTACCGATCGACCACGCGCAGCAGCGGTGGCGGCGCAATGTAAACCTGCTGCGCCGGCACCAATAATCAACACATCAACCGCACTCGACATTATTTTTTCAATGCTGCCAATATGTGTTCTGCGCCGCTCACGCCAAAGGTACCGTCGTCTTCAACGAAGAGTTCTGTGACTACACCGTCATGAATAATCATGGCGTAACGCTCGGCGCGTAAGCCCCCGAAGCTGCCAGTATTCTTAGTCAGCCCCAACGCTTTGTGGTACTCGCCATCACCATCTGCCAATAACATGACGCTATCGCCGACGTTAAGCTGTTTCCCCCAAGCCTTCATGACAAAAGCATCATTCACAGCTACACAAGCAATACTCTGCACACCTGCATCTTTCAGTGCGCTGGCATGCTCAACATAGCCAGGCAGATGTTTCTCAGAGCAAGTTGGGGTAAATGCACCAGGTACTGCAAACAAAATATGGGTACCTTGACCGAAAATTTCAGCGGGATTGAATTGTTGTAGACCTAACTCACCCAGAGCGGTCAGCGTACCTGCTGGTAAACGTTCTTGTTGCTTAATCATTTTCAAACTCCTTGTCGCCACTTACATGGCTAGTGTTGTTGTCGTCAGATAAACATCGAAACGATGTTTTTTACTGATAATTTGGTGGGTGGGCTTACGGCCACCCAGAAAGTCGGCATGTTGCGGTCGTTTCACCACCACGCGCTGTGTTGCTATGGCCAGCGCAGGCGCCAGTAAGTCATCCGCATCTTGGTCGGTGCCGACCAACTGCTGGAACATTTGCATGTCTTTCTTTACTGCTGCGCGCTGGGCTTTGTCGCCTTTCGGATACATGGGGTCTAAGTAGACCACATCAAAGGGTTCGCGAGGTTTAAATGTCGCAGAAAAACAATCGCTGCCGGCAAAATACAGGCGTTGAGCAAGGTCTGGATCACAATGAGTTAGACGTTCTAGCGCGTCTTGTAAGAGCGCAGCTACTTCGGACTGGCGTTCATTTAAGCCGACGGTTGCACCTAACGCAGCCAACACGAGTGCGTCACGGCCCAAACCTGCTGTGCCATCCAGGATATGGAGTTGTTTGCGCTTGTGCATGCCGCACGCTCGGGCTATCGCTTCTTGCTTGATGCTTGCACGTGCTGCGCGGGCAGCATGTTCGCCTTTACAAAAATCAATGCGCAGTGGCAGCATCTTTGGCTCTGCAAGCCAACGAAGTGCGAGGCCTTGCGGAGTGGGTTCTAGTTTGAAATCAGCGCTCATGAGAGCCCAAGTCTGTAATCGCTGGACGCTCCATATCGATATGGGGAATATCGTCTTCGAGATATTCTTCACCGATTTCAACGAAACCAAAGCTGCGATAAAAGCGCTTCAGATAAACTTGTGCACCCAAACGAATTGGAGCATCAGGAGCGCGTCCATTACACAGACCAATAGCAGCACGCATCAGTTCTTGGCCCAACCCGAGACGGCGTGCTCTTGCCGCAGTAATAACGCGACCAATACGCGCATACGGTTCTGCTGTGCTCGGCAAAAAAATGCGAGCGTAAGCGGTCATACCTTGTTCGTCCGAACTCCATAGATGCAAAGCATCCATATCTTTGCCGTCGGCATCTAGGTAGGGGCACGTTTGCTCAACCACGAACACTTCTTGACGAAGCTTGAGTAGCTCATAAAGTTCGGCAAGGGAAAGCTCAGAAAAGGACTTGCAGGTCCACATTAGGGTGCCATCTTCTTCAATTTGGAAGTCATATCAATTACGTTCGAAACTGCATCTTGCGCTGGCTGATACAGTGCTAGAAGTTCACCTACACGTTGCCGCCCATCACCCTTAGGGCTAATGAATCGAGCCACCTGCAGAGTTTGTATTTGCGCACGATGATACAACAACTGGGTCAGCTCAGTATCATGGTTACTAATCAACACGGGAATACCGCGCTTGTTGGCAGCGTCTGCTGCGCGTCGAGCGAGGTCACTTTGTTGATCGAGACTGAAGCCGCCGGTTGCATAGCTAGTAAAGTTCGAGGTTGCGGTGAGCGGTGCATAGGGCGGGTCACAATAGATGACGTCGCCACGCCGCGCGCGTCGAAATACTTTATCGAAACTCATACAGGTAAATGTAGCGCGCTGAGCCTTCTCAGCAAACACCTCAATTTCTTCATGCGGAAAGTAAGGCCGTTTGTATTGTCCGAATGGCACATTAAACAAGCCGGAACTGTTATATCGGCATAAACCGTTGTAGCCATGTCGGTTCAGGTAAAGAAACAGCAGCGACCGCTCGTAGGGGTCAGAGGTTCGATTGAACTGTGTGCGCATTGCATAATAGGCGCTGGCGCTATTATTCCGCGCGGAAAAGTAGTCCATTGCGTCGGTAATAAAGGTCTGCGGTCGACGTTTCACGATCTTAAAGAGTTCTATCAAATCTGGGTTGACGTCGTTCAGTACGTAGGCCGGGTAATCGGTGTTAAGGAATACAGAGCCCGCACCAACAAAAGGCTCAATCAGCTTATTTCCTTCGGGCAGTAGGGCTCGAATCGGTTCAATGAGGCTGTATTTTCCGCCTGCCCATTTGAGGAAGGCGCGATTTTTTTTCATGATGAAGCCTTATTGAGGAGCGGTGCGTGCCAAAATAGCTTGGCTCACTGCATCCCATTCAGTGACCGTGCGCACTTCAGCGCGTCCGATAGCTGTGGGGAGTATCAAACGTAACTTCCCTGCCTTCACCTTTTTATCACGTTGCATATATCCCTGCCACTGGCTGAGCGGTATTTCGGGCGCATAAATGGGTAACTCAAACTGCTTAAACAAGCGCTCGATACGCTCGATATCAGCTTGAGCAAATTCGCCCTGCTGCTGCATATATTGGGCAGCAATTAAGGTGCCAGCCGCGACGGCCTCGCCGTGATACCAAGCAGTATAATCGCCGCTTGCGTGTGCCGCTGCCTCAATGGCGTGTCCGAAGGTGTGACCCAGATTGAGGAGTGCACGAATACCGCGTTCTTGTTCGTCTTCGGCAACAATTTCAGCTTTAATTTCGCAACTGCGAGCAATGGCGTAGGTGAGCGCCCCGGCATTACGTTGCAGCAGCGCTTGCGCATTCGCTTCAAGCCAGTCGAAAAAGTCTGCATCGTAAATAATTCCATACTTCACGACTTCGGCTAAACCACAGGCAAAATCTCTGGACGAGAGGGTCTCTAGGCAGTTGGTATCGATAATAACGGCTTGCGGTTGATAGAATGCACCGATTAAGTTCTTGCCGCCTGGATGATTTACCGCTGTTTTACCGCCAACGGAACTATCGACTTGTGCCAGCAGCGTGGTCGGAACTTGATAAAAGTCGACACCGCGCTGGAATGTTGCGGCGACAAAACCAGCAAGATCGCCGACAACACCGCCGCCTAGGGCAATAATGGCGCAGTCACGATTAAAATTATGCTCGATGAGCGTTGTCATCACTTCAGTGAAACTCGCTAGGCTCTTTGCTTGCTCACCGACATTGATGGTGTGCACGAGCACTGTACGGTCAGCCAGTTGCTGTTGAACGGTGTTCGCATACAGCGGACCCACATTGGCATCAGTGAGAATAAGAACTTGTTTGGGGAGTGTCTGTGGAGCAATGAGATCGGTGAGCGCTGTGAGCAACCCGGCACCGATATGTATGGAGTAGCTGCGCTCATGTTGCTGGGGCAAGCCGACGCGAACGTGGTGCTTCTGCGGACTCATGAGCGCCTCCTAGACTGGCGTTAAAACGTGATTATAAACCAACCTTCGCGATAATTTGATCAACCACATACTTGGCACTTTGGTCATCTGTGCGCACTACAACGTCCGCGATTTCTTCGTATAACGCGTTCCGCGAATCAGCCAAAGTTTCCAGAACTTCGCGCGGGTTATCGGCTTCAGCAATGAGTGGGCGGCGTTTGTCACGCTGCGTGCGAGCTAATTGCTTCTCAATAGTGGTTTGCAGGTAGACGACGATGCCCCGAGCAGAGAGACGGTTCCGACTTTCTTTGCTCAAAATGGAGCCACCACCCGTTGCCAGTACGATGCCGGTATTTTCAGTCAGCTCTTCGATGACTTTTTCTTCGCGCAGGCGAAACCCTTCCTCTCCTTCCAATTCAAAGACCCAAGCAATATCGGCGCCAGTACGACGTTCGATTTCTGCATCTGAGTCGAAAAATTCGAGGTGGAGTTCGCGGGCTAATTGCCGACCAATGGTACTTTTACCTGCCCCCATGGGGCCAACCAAAAAGATGTTACGTTTTTCAGCCATATCGTTGCTTTACATCACTTTTTTACTAGCTGTGACTCACGGAATCCGGAGTGTCTCAAGACCATCCTTAACCCAATCGAAAAAGAGGGCGGATTATCGCAAGTCACAATCATTTAAGCAAGGCTTACGGCATATCGTTCACAATTCTCGGTGTTACGAAAATCAATAGCTCACGCTTCTCGTTGATTTGACTTTCGTTCCTGAACAACACGCCAACGTATGGGATGTCACCTAATAAAGGTACCTTGGTAATGTCATTGAGAATTTGCTGCTGATAAATACCGCCAAGCACAATCGTCTCGCCATTCTCAACCAATACTTGCGTCGTGATGGCTTGCGTATCGATAGATACTGCCGGGCCAGTTGGCGTGGTGACGGTATCGCCACGCGTATTCTGCGTTATGGTGAGGTCAAGAATGACCCGATTATCCGGAGTAATTTGCGGTGTCACTTCAAGCCCCAACACTGCTTTTTTAAAGCTCACCGAGGTAGCTCCAGATGAGGCACTTTCAACATATGGAATTTCTGTACCTTGCTCGATAGTTGCCGTTTTTTGGTTCGCAGTGGTGATACGCGGACTGGCGATAATTTCACCTTTGTTCTCACGCTCTAATGCGGAAAGCTCAAGATCCAAAATACGACCGTCTGCGAGTTTTGCTACTTGAAAACCAAAAGTGGCCGCAGGGTTTGAAACCGGTAAATTTACATTCAAGCTATTGGTAATATCGGTACCTGTGCCCCACGGTAACGCTTGAGTGGTATCAACGGCGGGCTCGCTGAAGCCCCACTGAATACCAAGATCATCGCTGATATTGTCACGTACAGTGACCATTCTGGCTTCAATAATGACCTGCTTCACCGGAATATCGAGAATCTTCACCATACTGCGGACGGCGTCGATTTGTGGCTGAGTATCCCGAACCAATAAGGTATTGGTTCGATCATCCACTGTCACTGCGCCACGACTTGTCAATAGATCTGAGCTTTCAGTACGCAGAATAGCGGCGATTTCACTGGCTTTCGCATAATTGATTTGAATATAGGCACTGGTTAATGGTGCTAGTTCAGCAAGCGCTTGTGCGGCTTGCAGCTGTTGCTGCTCGCGTTCGGCGAGTTCAGCAGCCGGAGCAACAATCAAAATGTTGCCATCAATGCGTTTGTCTAAGCCGTTTACACGTAAGATCGTCTCGAGTGCGCGCTCCCAAGGAACGTTCTCTAGCCGCAACGTAATATTTCCGGTCACCGACTCTGATGCCACCAAGTTCAAATCATTTTCTTCAGCAAGAATTTGCAGTAATTGACGGACTGGCACGTCTTGGAAGTTTAACGAGATGGGTTGGCTACTTTGGATAAAACTCGATTCTTCCGCCAACTCTTGTGAGGCAGCATTGAGAGTCAGCGTTAAACGTCCATCAATCTGTTCGAGCTGGTGACGGAACTCTTGTTTGCCGCGGATAGAAATCCGCGTATTGCGACCATCACGGAAGGTTTCTATCGCTGCTACGGGTGTCGCAAATTGGCTAACATCGAGCACATAGAGCAACTCTTCGGGTAGCGCAGTATCGAATAACACAAGGTCTAGATTGTTGCCAAATGCGCGTGCCTCATGCTCGACTTCCTCGTTCACCAAAATATGCAGCTCACCCGCATCACCATGCTTGCGAGTAAAGTAAATATCAGTAACTGAGCGCTGATTAGAGCGGGCATCGCCACTCGTGCGAACTTCTGCACGTGCTTCAGGTTCGGCTTGAGAAATTATTTTTGTCTCTGCCGTTTGACGCATTGGAGCCGCGTTGTTATCAGGAATATCTGTTGCCGCCACAAACACGAGAACCATGACATCTTTCGAACGGCTCATTAAGTGTTCAAGCGGCTTTTTTGTATTGACGCGCAACAGCAAATCATTGCGCTGTTGAACAACTTCCACGCTTTCAAGTAGTGGATGTGAACCCACGTTCAGCCGGCCCGGCTGCAAATCTGTCGATGTGCCGAGTAGCAGGAACTCATGAGTGAGTGGATCTTTACTGCGCTGCACCATCGGCGAATCAACGCGATCACTAAAGAATGCCTCAAGATTAAAACGTTCGGCTCCGAGAGGAATTTGTTCCACGCGAAGCAATTCATTGGCACTTGCGCTCAATGGCAGCAGAGCGAGCAGAGCGATAATTTTGATGAGGTGCTTCATGAGTCGGAACTCCCTTGCGAATTCAGCAATTGCAGAGTGGAATCACGGCGCTGCCAGCAACCGTCACCGGTCGAAATCCACTCGCGTAGTAAAACTTGTTGCGGGGTGATCTGAATCACTTCACCGCGATTTAAACCTATGTAATCGCCACGTTCGACACGATATAGGCGGCCTGTATTGGAAATCAGTAATGCACTATACACATTGTTGGCCGACTTGAGCGTACCCGACAATGTCAATTGATCAAGCGCTAAGCCTTCTAGTTCACCTCGACGGCGATTCAGATCTGGTTGCGGGCAATCACCGCCAATATTGTCAATTGCTCGAGCTTGAACTGGAGTCGATACGAACGGGTCACGCACATCGCGACCGGTATAAGCGACTCGGGCCAGTTCAGGCAGTTCAGGTGCTGGTTTCACCGGCGGCGCGGGCGTACGTTGAACCTCTTCAGTGAATGCTTCGAGATCACTGTGACTGGCACCACTGCAGGCTGTCAGCAGACTGATCGAGATACTCAACAAGACTAGACGGAATCTCATGGCTTCGCCCTCAACGTTTGCTGTTGATAGGTCTCGGCATTTATATTCAATACTAATGCGTCCGTCATATCATCTTGGCGAAGGGTAAAGTCTTTTACGCTAATAATCCGATGCAGGCCAGCTACTTGTCCGACAAAATCACCGATTTGATGATACTCCCCGCGCAACTCAATGCGCATTGGCAGCGCGGTGTAGAACTCTCGTTCCACCGGAGCTAACCATTCAATTCGGTCAAAGTTGAGACCGCTTTTGGTACCCACTAAGGTAATGTCATCCAACAGTTTGGGCGTCTCATCAGTGTTGGGTAACATCGCCAACAATGTCTCAAGATCTGCATTCATCGATTGCAGTTGTTCTTGATACTTGGGCAGATTTACCGCGGTCTGATATTTCGTTCGGTAATCTTCTTTAAGTTGTATCTCACGCGCTTGATCTTTCTGATACGCAGCCCACTTGTCGGAGATGACGAAATAATAACCGCCGACAATCACAGCGATGCCGATAATCACCAAGACCGCCAAACGAAATGGCCATGGCCAATATGGTAGGTCATTAATATCGAGTTCTTTGAGGTTAGGCATCTTCTGACTCATGACTTACTTCCCTCAACCTGTTCACTGTCAGCTTCATTCGGACGAATGCGGACAATTAGAGTAAACTCGGCAAAATTAGAACTTGAGGCGGCACCAACTCGCTCGGTGACCACTTGACGAATTTCTGGGTCCATGAAAATAGGCGAATCTTTCAGATTTCGTAAGAACTCAGAAACACGATTATTGGATACGGTATTTCCAGTTATGGACAATGACCGACCCTGCTTCTCAATACTGGTTAGAAAAACACCATCGGGCGTTCGTTCTGCAAACTCATTCAGAATCATGATGGCAGTATTGCGATCTTCGTGCAGCGACTTAATGAGCTGCACCCGATTCATGATTTGGTCTTTTTGCTTATTAATATCTTGGATCTCAGCAATTTGCGCATCCAAGATTTGAATCTGACCGAACAAAAACGTATTTCGACTCTGTTGACGTTGTTGCATATCCGCAATCACCAAAAATGCAATACCGACAACAACACTGGCAATGACTATAGCAATGGCCGCATGGATACCAAATTCTTTTTTGGCGCGTTGGCGCGCAATCTCACGCCACGGGAGGAGGTTTACGTGTGCCATGGTGTAAAGCTCCGTAATGCCAGACCAACCGCTTCAACAAAGCGCGGGCCGTGGTCGTACAAATGCTGGAATTTGTCCGGTAGCGGGAAGTGCTCAAACGGGTTGAGAGCAATGACCGGATAGCTTACTTGCTGATTCAAGGACTCGATGACCACCGGTATCATGGCGCCTACGTTAACGACGATAAGCGCTGCAAAGGTTTTATCAGTGGCACTGCTTTGATACATCTGGACGCCACGATTGGTTTGCGACCATAAGTTGCCGAGATAATCTTGAATAAATAAATCGGACAGATCTTCTAATTCATTGGCACGTAACTTTGCCAAAAGTTCACCATGTTCAATTGCGCCATTTTGATCGAGAGCATTGAGCATGCTCACAATGCCGCCGCTTTGAAAACGGTTGAATGATACTTCGCCCTGGTTGAGCACGATGGTTTGCGTAGTATGCATACCAATATCGAGCACTAAAATGGGTAGTTTGCTGCCGGCAATCTCAGGCTGTAGGTGCGGGAGCAAGTGATTACAGGCACGTAGAATGGCTTGGTTGTCGACGTCCATAATCGTAACGTTCAAACCCGCGTCTTCGAATACTTGCACACGAGTATCAACTGAAACCATTCGGGTAGCAGTCACCAGTACGCGCTGTTGACCTAAAATCGTAGGATGTTCGCCAAGACTTTCGAAGTCATAGCGAACTTCGTTCAATGGAAACGGAATAAGTGCTTCGGCTTCGGCTTCAATCTTTTCTGAAATTGCCTCGTCATCTAAATCGGCACTGACGGCAATTTGTTTTGAAATGGCGAGATTTCCAGATACTGCAGAAACGACATCTTTGGTTTTACCCGAGAGTTTTTTTCGCGCTTGCACCACAATCTTGGCAAGCTTTTCGATATCAACGATTTCATCTTCGGTAATTACACTTTTTGGTAAGGCATGCTCAACGACGCCGATAACCTGATAGGTATCTTCGTGCGGTAACAACTCCACAGCCTTGACTGCGTCTGTTGCGATGTCGATGCCAAGACCTGGTTTTTTACCCAGACCGAACAGCCCCATAGCGCTCTCCCAAACTCTCTATTCGGCATTCTATTAAAATTGTACTATGCCGAACATCATATTACGCTTAAAGGTAAGCATAGTGCAAAGGTCTTTGCACGGTAAAAATAACGCTTATAGTTATTTTTTTATCTTTCTATAATAGTCCAACTCCGTTGGCAACGCTCAATTCGCCAATAAAATTAGAGATAGAAAACAGTAGTAAGGGGCAGTTTTGAAGATTTTAAAGTGGATTCTGATCACTCTCGCAGCCTTGACCGTTCTCGGCGCCTTGGTGACCGGCGGACTTTATTTGTATATGAAGGACGACCTTCCTAGTGTTGCTGAGCTGCGCGAAGTGCGCTTGCAAACTCCAATGCAGGTGTATTCTTCGGACGGCGAGCTCATCGCGCAATTTGGTGAAATTCGGCGAATTCCTCTGCGTTTAGACGAAATTCCATCAACCTTACAAGAAGCTTTTCTAGCTACAGAAGACACGCGTTTTTATGATCACTTTGGTATCGACCCTATTGGTGTTGCGCGCGCATTCACGCAGTTAGTTGTGACTGGCGAGATTCAAGGTGGTGGTAGTACGATCACGCAGCAGCTTGCCCGCAACTTCTATTTGAGCTTTGAACAAACTTGGACGCGAAAAATAAAAGAAGCGTTCATTTCCCTGCATATGGAAAGTCAGCTGAGCAAAGATGAAATTCTTGAACTGTACCTAAACAAAATCACTTTCGGGCATCGAGCTCACGGCGTGGGTGCGGCAGCGCAGGTATACTACGGGAAAGATGTTGGCGACCTCACTATAGCGCAAATGGCGATGATAGCCGGTTTGCCCAAAGCGCCCTCAACTATGAATCCAATTTCAAATCCGGAGCGTGCGCGCGAGCGCCGCGCTGTTGTGTTAGGTCGCATGCTCGATGAACAAGTGATTACTCGTGGTCAGTATGAGGAGGCTTTGAGAGAGCCTGTTGAAACTCGTTTACACGGTCCTGAAGTTACGATGAATGCGCCTTATC